>CANHZI010000087.1 GCA_947464955.1 Oxalobacteraceae bacterium | reverse complement strand
TGCCGATTCACAATTGGCGTATGGCCTTAAATCGTTTTATGATTGAGTTTGGCGATCGCATTCAAAAATACGATCACTAATTTGTTCCGTGGCATTTACACAGAATTTCTTACAGGCTCAGGTCTTGAGCTTCTAAACCTTCATCGAGGGATCTACTTTCCCCAAATTTATGAGCTAACAAGATCATGCTATTTCGTCGTCAATATGCTTAAGCCCACCGTGATAAATTCGTTTTTTTTCTTGCGTTTTCTCAAGCTCACTCAAGGTTTCTTGTCTAAGCTAGTTCTTGGGATGCCTATGATTCTTTCAGTAACCTCGACGTTTGTCGCTTATTGATTTGAGCGTGAAACTGATCCCACTTTTCTTGATCACTAACTACCTAAGGTAAATATGATGAACAATATACGTTTGTTTGAACCAGTATTCAATGACACATTTGAGTCGATGTTTCGACATTTTTTAGCACCAACTTGGTTTGAAGCGGAGGCCGACCAGTTGGAAATACGGATTGATGTTTCTGAGAAAAATGGCAGCTTTATCGTGCAGGCTGATCTGCCTGGCGTTAGTAAGGAGGATATCAGTGTTATGGTCGATGGGAATTTGGTGCAAATTGAGGCGGAGGTGAAGCGCAATGAAGATAGTAAAAACGAATCCGGCAAAATGATCACAAGTGAACGCCATTGCGGTAAAGTCTCTCGTACCTTCACCTTGGCTCAAGATGTAGATGATGCCATGGCGACTGCGAGTTACGAAGATGGTGTCTTAAGTTTAGATTTGCCGAAAAAGACGACCTCAACTTCCAAGCAGTTACAAATTCATTGATTGCGCGATCACAGCCGAAAGTGACAGCAAAGCCTGTGATCATCAAATTGGCCAACACCGTCACGTTGAGCCGACCGTGGTTGGCTCGAATGGGCATACAGCGCTGAGCGACGTAGACCATGTTCAAGGGCAGTATCAGGAAAAGATGATGATATTTTTTTGCGTATCTAAAACGCCGCTGAGAAGTGAATTGAAAAATATCTTGTGTGGTGTTGAAACCAATGATCGACCTTAGTGGATGAGTCAATGACACTCCAGACAAAAATGAGATCAGAACGATTGTCAACAAAACGGTATTGTTGTCAGTTGCCACACACATTGGCAGCGAAGTTTGAAGCAGTATGTGACATGCATCCGCAAAAGACACGCGCGCATCTCATCGCCGATTTGCTCGCCTTGGGTTTAACGCAGGTAACCAGTGCAGCGCAAGTGGCGTTCACACCAGACATGAATTTTCTCCCAGATAGACATCAAGCCATTTACCTTCTAAATGGCCCATTTTCCGAATTCCATGAACTTGTTTTCAAGCATCACACCGCGATGGAACGTGCACTAAGCAAAGATGAGATCGACATGAGGGATGAGCAGAGTGTAGATATGCTAGAGGATAGGTCACCATAGTTTATCTAGGTCTGTCTTTTTCGTACGCATCTTTGTACCACTCCGTCACGGAGACCATCTGCTTATTCACACCATTTACTGCACCCTATGTCGCTGGCAGCGGGACGATAAACAGCCACTTAAACATCTCGCTAGAGTTCATACGCAATTACCGAGATAAATTGATAAATCCTAAAAGTAGGCAATGTCTTCTTCATCCCATTTAACTTCACGCATTCACTGTTGAACTGCGAGCGCATATCGATGGCCATGTGTTTTAGAAGGAATCTGTCTCATTTCCACCAAGAAAGGTTTGATTGCAGGGTATTTGTTGCGTGAGATGGCCATTTATTGTTTAAGAACAAGAAATAGCGTGAAAAAAACGCCATCATCAAAAATATTCTTTAGTTCTAGCATCCGTTGAAGAAAACATCCTCGCGAGCTTTTTCGGTTCTACTTTTCTCACGGAGTAAATCAGCTTGAATTACAGATTTCTGCCCGGCCGGTCGATTCGCTTTCGCATTGTTACTGCGATGGCGCTGATATTTTGCGCAGGTTTATGGGCCTTGTCGCACTACTTTGAGCGGGTTTTGCGTGAAGATTTACGTGGCTTCTTAAGCGCGCAACAACTTGCCTCAACCAGCATGGCCGCATCACGTATTCATGATATGTTGGTCTATCGACTAGGCGCACTAGAAAAAGTGTCCACCGATTTGCCATTGCTATTTACCGGTGAGAAGGCAAAGGCCAAGGACGAACTTGTACATCGTGCGATGTTGAACGCTTTCTTTGATGGTGGTGTCTTTGTTTGTCATTTTAAAACCAAGGCAAGTGAAGAATCACAGTTGAATCAAGAATTTTGTCATCAGTTTTTGTTGCAACATCAAATGATTGACGCTTTGAAGCGGGGTAAGCCTTCGATAGGGCAGCTTATTTGGTCGAAAAATTCCCAGGAGGTTTGTTTTTCTATAGGCGTTCCAATCCGCGATGTTCAGGGAAACATCGCTGGCGCTTTAGTTGGACTCACCAAGTTAAGTGAAGATAACTTTCTAGATAAATTGACCGACAAGCCGGTGGCGCATAGTGGAGATATTGTCGTTGTCGCTTTGCCGCAGAAATTAGTAATTAGTGCGACCGATGACCGGCTTTTCTTGAAGACGATTTCAGTCGATGGACTAGGCGGCGGGCTCGAAAAATTTCTCGAAGGTGGTGAAGGAAGTCTGGCTACCACGAATTTCAATCAGGTAGAAGTGCTCGCTTCGGCTAAGTTAGTGCCGAGCGCAGGTTGGATGGTGCTCACGGTGTTACCGACAAGTGTCGTATTTTCTTCGATTGCCCATATTGAACGTTACCTTCATATCGGTATCGTATGTTTTATTGTTTTTATTTGTGTACTCAGTTGGTTTGTTCTACAACATCAACTTGCACCGCTCACAACAGCGGTCAACATTATTGATGATATGGTTCACAATCGTCAGATGTTTGCAATATTGCCGGTCGATCGGCACGACGAAGTAGGGCGACTGATTCATTCCTTCAATCACCTGCTGACAATCTTACATCGAAGAGAAGATAGCTTGCGTGAAAGCGAAATTTTCTCTCGCGCCATTCTGGATTCAGTTCCGGCGCAAATTTCAGTGCTAGACCGTGATGGCACGGTAAGCATGGTCAATCAACCGTGGATGCGTTTTTCGTGGACACTGAATAATGGTAGTGAGCATGATGTAGGCGATACCTTAGTCGGGGTTAATTTCCTACAAGCCTGCAAGAATAGCAGTAGACGGATGAATAACGCTGATGCGGCTTTGGTCGCAGATGGCATCAGCGCGGTTTTGGATGAGCGCTTACCCAGCTTTTCTATGGAATACCTGTGCGATAAAACCGCCGATTCACATTGGTTTAATCTGGCCGTGACACCGCTCGATCATGAGATGAAGGGGGCAGTGGTCTCGCATACCGATATTACCGAACGCAAGGAAATGGAAGAGGCATTGCGCTTAGTATGGGCTAGTGTGCAAGCGGCTTCGGATGCGATTTTCTGGTTGTCGCACGATGGCAGCATGATTGATATCAACGTTGCAGCATGTCGATTATTGGGCTACTCAGAGCAAGAGCTATTACAGCTGCCAATGGAACAATTAAATCCAGAGTGGAATTTTACAGCTTTGCAAAGGGCGCAACGCTTCCTAAGCGTCAAAGATTTTGGTGTCATTAAATTTGAATGCACATTACACACCAAAAGCGCTGAGACCATTTCTGTTGAAGTCACGGCCAATTATATTCAACACGGAAGCAAAGAGTTTGTTTGTGCTTTTGTTCGAGATATTAGCGAACGCCAACGCATCGGTGTGGCGCTGGAATTTGCGAAAGGCGATGCGGAGCGAGCTAATAATGCTAAGTCTCGTTTTTTGGCCGCAGCAAGCCATGATCTACGGCAACCCTTGTCTGCCATTTCACTCTACGTTGATTTACTCAAAAAAAATGTGCCAAAAGAATCCAGCGATGTTGTCACCAAGATTCAAGGCTGCGTAGTGAGCATGTCGGAATTGCTGACTGACTTACTCGATCTCAGCAAGCTAGACGCAGGCGTCATCAAAGTAAAAACTTCGGTCTTCTCCCTTGATGATGTATTGAAACGACAGATCTCTATTTTTAGCGCAGAAAGTAGCATGAAAAATTTGTGCTTGCGATTGCACGGCACGGAGGTGCTTGCTGCGACTGATCAACGCTTGTTACATAGAATTATTGGCAATCTCATTTCCAATGCAATTCGTTACACTAGAACAGGTGGTGTGTTGGTCGCCTGTCGTTTTCATGAGGGAAAACGGTGGGTAGAAGTATGGGATACCGGCGTCGGCATTCCCGCAGATAAGATTGATTTTGTTTTTGAAGAGTTCAGGCAACTCGGTGATGATTCCCGTAATCGTGGCAGTGGGCTTGGACTAGCTATCGTTAAAAAAATGGCGGTCTTATTGGGGCTAGAGATACGCGTTTGTTCCCGTCTTGGACATGGATCTATGTTTGCAATTGAGATTCCTGTGCTTGCTAAGCTTGATGCGGGCGAGGACCCCTTAGCTGTGGCAAGCAACGAATAATGCGTGCTGTATTAGTCGACGACAATTAATCGGCAATCAATACATTACGTTTTCGCTGATGTTATGTTGGGTCGATGAATCGATCTCTCTTAGCACAAAGTTTTATGATGGTTAAGCCAATTTCGATTGCGCCAATTTCAAAAGGCTGCGCTTGTCTCTTGTTACTTTAGGTGTTTTCCTTAGAATCACTACCTACTTTTAGGTAGTGCATGAAGATATGTCATTTTCTGAGGCGAAATAGTGCCTTCTTGTCGTGAAATTTAACCTGGCAGTGAAGGGATGGGCTACACTTTTACCTGTTTTATTCTTTCGCCCAAACTAGCAAACAGCAAAGAGTATTTATTCTACTCAAGGAGAATTATTTGTCGTCCATAAACAAGACCAAGCGACCATCAAAGACAGTCGCGAGTGTCGTCGCCAGCGATGGCGATCATAAAGAGGGCGCGCAGGCGCAAGCGAAATTGCGTACAAATAAATCAAGCTTGCAACCCAATGGGATTGTCGGTGTCGGCGCCTCTGCCGGTGGCTTTGAGACGATTAAAAAATTCTTAGAGAAAATGCCCAATGATAGCGGTTTGGCATTTGTCATTGTTCAGCATCTTGACCCTGCGCATATCAGTCTCGCGGCAGAAGTTTTTTCTAGCTGTACAGCGATGCCCGTGCTGGTTGCAATGGATGGGGCACGGATTGAAGCGAATCATGTCTATACCTCGCCTGCAGATAAAGAAGTCGCGGTCGGCAAGGGCTGTTTTGTGTTGACGGATCGTATTGATACTGAACACCACATTCACTTTCCGATCGATCACTTTTTCCATTCCATTGGCGAAAGTTACGGTACTCGTGCCTTTGGAATCATTCTCTCTGGTAACGGTAGTGATGGCACGCTGGGTTTAAAAACAATAGCATCGCACGAAGGTGTTATTTTGGTGCAAGAGCCAAGCACGGCGGCGTTTGACGGTATGCCGAAAAGTGCGATCGCAGCCAATGTTGCCCATTTCATTTTGCCCGTCGAGGGCATGCCACAGGTCATTAGTGATTGCGCACGTCATCCTTATATCGTTAATCCTGCTGCCGAGATGAAAGTGGAGGACTCTGAAGCGATCAAAGAGCTGATCGCGATTCTGCAAGCCCATCGTGGTTATGATTTTGAAGGTTATAAGCGCAGCACTTTGTTGCGTCGCGTGTTGCGCAGAATGAGTTTGCATGGCTTAACGCGTTTGTCGGCTTATGTATCTTTGCTGAAGAAAGAGACTCATACGGTAGATATGCTGTTTAAAGATCTGCTTATTGGGGTCACTGAATTTTTTCGTGATAACGAGGCATGGAAGACGCTATCTGGCGAGGTCATGAAACCCATTGTGCAGGGAAAGTTAAAGGAGGAAGCGATCCGGATCTGGATACCAGGCTGCTCAACTGGTGAAGAAGCCTATACGATGGCAATCGTAGCATTGGATCGAGTACGTGCTGCACGCAAAAAGTGTAAGGTGCAAATTTTTGCCACCGATACCAACCCAGATGCTTTAGAAGTCGGGCGCGCCGGACGTTACCCCGCGAGTATCGCTAAGCGACTGACGCCAGCACAAGTTAAGCGATATTTTGCGCCGACATCTGAAAAGGGATATCTGATGGTGAGCGATGAGCTGCGCGCCTGCGTGGTTTTTGGTGTGCAAAATCTTTTTTCTGATCCGCCTTTTGGTAGGGTTGATTTGATCAGCTGCCGTAATGTGTTGATCTATCTTGAAACCGAATTGCAGAAAAAGGTATTAAATATTTTTCATTTCGCGCTCAAGCGTGATGGCTATTTGTTTTTGGGGAGCGCGGAATCGAATGGGGATAGAGATGATTTGTTTAAGCCGCTTTCAAAACGTTGGCGCTTGTTTCAACGCGCTGGCATTACCAATATTGGGTTGTTACGGCTTCCTACTAACATTAGTGATCTACGTACAGCCAACAGCTCGCCTTCACCGCAGGTCTCGCAAAAAAGTGTCGTGATTGAACTGGCACAAAAAATTCTATTGGATCGTTTCGTGCCGGCATCTGTGTTGGTCAATAGTAAGCATGAGGTACTTTATTTCTCCGGTGAGACGGATGATTATTTAGTGCACCCACGCGGTGCTCCTACACAAAATTTGATGCTTTTGTTAAAGGACGGTCTGCGCGCACGTTTGCGTGCTTTGCTGAAAGAAGCGGCAGTGAGTTTGTTGACGGTCGATGCCTATGACGTTCAGATGAAAAATAGCGACCATTTTGAAGCGGTTCACATCACCGTGACACCGCAACACAGTGATGACATTGGGACAGTCTTTTTGGTGGTGTTTCGCAAAGATATACGTCCCGTTACGGTCCCTATCAAGCGGGCTCATCAAGGTATTTTGGTCAGGCAGCTCGAAGAGGAATTGCAGGCAACCCGCGATGATTTATTAGGAGCCGTCGAACGCTTTGAAGAAAACAATGAAGCGCTGCAAGCATCCAACGAACGATCGCTCTTATCCAATGAAGAATTGCGCTCGCTTAATGAAGAGTTGGAAAGCTCCAAAGAAGAGATGCAATCTCTGAACGAAGAACTTACGACGGTAAATCAACAACTAGAAGTCAAGTTGCAAGAGCTAGAGTCGTCGCACAATGACTTAGATAATCTATTAGATAGCAGTGATATCGCCACGATCTGCCTTGATCTTTCGCTACGCATTAAATGGTTTGCGCCAGCGACTAAAAAAATATTTAATTTCATCGCCAGTGATATCGGCAGACCAATCAGCGATCTTTTGGCCGCACTCAATGACAAAGAGTTGATCACGGCGGTGAATGCCATGCTCAAGAAGCAGTTAATTCACGACTGTGAATTCCAAGACGAGAATGGGCGTTGGTTTATACGGCGTATCCTGCCCTATGAAACGGGAACCAAAGATCTAAAGGTGATTAGTGGTGTCATCATTACATATACCGATATCACTGACATTCATTTTGCGATTGAAGTGGCGGCAATTAGCAAAAAAGATCTGCGAGAGGTGATCGAAAGAAACAATAAAATGGCACTGGTTTCTGTTGCCTTAGCAGAAGAACGCGAACGAAAATCACTGGCAAAATTTTTGCATGATGATTTGGGACAGGTGTTAGCGGTATTAGCCTTGAAAGTCGTGACGCTCCAAAAGCAAACTATGACTGCGTCGATGAAAGTGATGGTCGAAGATTTTGCGTCGACCATAGAACATCTGAATTCGAAAATGCGCGAGATTTCATTTCGGTTGAGCCCGCCTATGCTAGATCAACTAGGAATTGTTGCAGCGCTTAGGTGGGTAGTGGACGAAGTGTGCAGCACCTATAGTTTAACGATCACTATTGACGATGATGGCATCCAAAAACCCTTGGCACCGCCAGTCATAGGAACCGTAATACGTGCGGTGCGTGAACTTCTAGTGAACGTCGCGAAGCACGCCAAGATAGAAAAAGCGAGCATCGTATTAAGTAAAACAAATGATCACTTTTTACTGATCTCCGTCAATGATACTGGTACAGGTTTTGATATTGAACGTCGCTTGCCGATCGATGCCTTGGGTTTATTGAGTACCAAGGAAAGAATTCATTTGTTAGGCGGCATGATGGATATCAATAGTATGCCTGGCTACGGCACTACGGTCATTATCAAAGTACCGTTGCTTAACATCGAACCGCCGGCTTTACTGCAACAGGGGACAAGCTGATGAACACGCGCGTGCTGCTAGTGGACGATCACACGATGCTGCGTGAGGCTTTGCGATTGATGCTCGAGAACGAACCTGAAATCGAAGTCGTGGGTGAACTCGGTGATGGGGCACATGTGTTGAAATCCGCGCAGGAGTTAAATCCTGACGTGATCGTCATGGACGTCAGCATGCCCAATATGAATGGAATAGAAGCGACGCGCACTTTACGTAGTCAATGTCCGGAGATTGGGGTGGTTGCTTTGTCAGCTTTTGGCTACAAACAATTCATCATGGAAATGATGGATGCTGGTGCGCTCGCCTATGTGATTAAATCGGCCGCTGGTGAGCAATTAGTCAGGGCGATAAAGAGTGTCGCCCGAGCCGAAACTTACCTATGCCCAGAAAGTACCAGCATACTGATAGCCGCTAACCGCAGAAATGAGCACACGCCCGCATCACACAGAACAAAAAAAAATCTCGCCCGCCGGGAAATTGAAGTATTGCGCTTGCTAACGCAGGGAAAAAGCTCACCGCAAATTGGCACAGATTTACATATTGCAGCCAGTACGGTGGATGTCCATAGACGGAATATTATGGATAAACTTGATATTCACTCTGTGGCGGAACTAACCAAATACGCGATCCGCACTGGGATTACGAATATCTAGTTTGCTGTTAATGCGTGCAGCGGACTACTTTTATCGCTAATCGGATTTGTCATAAAACTCAGGCTTCGTATTTGGGTTCAAGAACCGTACATTGGGCTGGATCCTAAGTCTGGAATTTAGCCTTAGCCTTGCGAATAGTGGTTGATGTCCTCAATGGCAGTTGAATGACAGTTGAATGGCAAGTGAGGCATGAAAGATGGCTGCAATCCTACTCCGATTCATGATGATGAATGATCTGTAAAATGCTTTCCTGTAGTTCCTCAATCTTAGTCGGTTTGTACATGACCACGATGCCGCGTTCTGACATGCTACTGATTAATTCCTTTTCGGTGTCGCCGGTAATAATGAGGGCGGGTATGTGTTTGTCAAAAATCGCTCGTATATCCGCGATGACATCATAGCCAGTTTCACCAAACGCGAGCCGATAATCTGAAATAATCAGGTCGGGCACTTTGCCGCATAAATTCTCAATGATCTGATACCCCGACTCTGCCGCGATCACTTCGTAGCCTAAGTGTTCTAGGCTGGCGGTGAGGGCATGTAGAACATTCAGGTTGTCTTCAATCAAGGCCACTTGCAACTTGCCGCTCCAGCGGCGTGTCAAGGACTCTTCTTCCTCAATGGTGGCGTGCTCAACTGGTAGTTCAAGCGCGAAGAGTGAGCCGCGTCTTAGACGTGAGCGTACCCGAATTTGTAAGCCGAGCAATTCGGCTGTTTTTGCCACAATATAGAGACCTAAACCACTGCCGGCATTGCGCGCCTCATTGTCGATCTGCCTAAATTCTCCGAAAATAAAATCGACTTTGTCCTCGGCAATACCAATCCCTGTGTCAATCACTTCTATCCATTGCTTTCCTTCATGCAAACGACAGGCGATAAGCACGCCCCCGTCCTCTGTATATTGGACAGCATTAGCGACTAGGTTGCCCAGCAGCCTAAGCATCAAAGCATGGTCGGAATGAACCACTAAGTTGCTAGGGCGGATGCGAATACGCAAGCCTTTTTTTAACGCCTGAGCCGAGTGGATAGACTGTAGCGTAGCAATGACTTCATTCATAGGAAAGCTAGTCAAAACGGGCACAATTGCACCTGCCTGTAGCTTACTCACATTAAGCAGGTTACCAAGTAGTTCTCCTAGATTACTTACACAATCCTTTATGCGAGGCAGAATTTTTGCGTTGTGCCCCAAGGCTGCGCTGTCTAACATATCTACGTATAGGGTTAACGCCGCCAACGGTTGACGCAGATCGTGACTGACAGCCGCCAGAAAACTGATCTTTGCTTCGTTAGCCGTTTCTGCCTCCGCAAGCGCCGTAGATAATCGTAATTCAACGCGTTGTCGGTCAGTCAGATCAAGATTAGAACCTGATACGCGTATGGCCTTGCCGACGGCATCGCGCGAAATATAACCACGGGAATCAATCGCAACGTAGTGACCATCTTTGTGTCGCAAGCGAAATTGGATGGAGTAAGAACTAGTGGCATCAGCCAAGGCCGCGACAATAAAGTCGCTGACGCGATCAAGATCTTCTGGATGCCATAGCCCATGCGCCAATCCGTGCCATAGGTTGCGATTGCCAACGAGCTCGTCAGGATAGTAACCTAGCATTTCCCACCAGCGGGCTGAGTAAAACGTGTGACCGGTGAGTAAATCGATATCCCAGTAACCGTCGTTAGCGCCGCGTTGCATCATGGCGAAACGCTGCTCACTGATACGCAAGGACTCCTCCACCTGTTTGCGTTGGGTAATATCGTTATGCGCTATCACCGCGCCACCATCCGCTAGTTCTAATGGCGTGACGATCATCATGAACCAGCGTTGTTCGTCAGGCGTGTCACAGCGATATTCCAAACTAAAAAGGGGTAAGCGACGATCAAGCACGGCGGCGATACCTTGTTGCACCTGAAAGGCTGCGTCATCATTGGCGAGGGCACTGCTAGCACTACAGATATCGAGATAGTTAATCCCAATCCCGGTATGCAAGGCAGGGGTATCAGGATGAAGACTATTCGCTTCTGCAAAGTGTCGCCAAGGTTGATTGACAGCGGTGATGACACCATGGCGGTCAAGTACGGCAATCTCCGAAAACACCGAGTCTAAGATGGCGTTTCCAAAAATTTTACTCTCACGTAAAGCGGCTTCCCGTAACGATAGTGTGTGCAAGACCTGATTGATCGCGCTGACGACTTCGCGCGCCTCTTGCTGTTTAGGAATTGCCAGCGGTATGAGTGGCACCGTGGTTTGCACCATGGCGGCCAAGGCTTCTGTCGTGCTTAACAGCGGGAACAATTGGCGCCGCAGCATCCACCAGGCAATGCCGCAGGCAATGATGCTAATCCAAATCGTGACCCACAGCACACGTTGGCGCATTTGATTGATCGGTGCAAACGCTTCCGCTACTGGAAGACTCACCACCAGATACCATTGCGCTGCTGGGATGTGTTTGACTGAGGCGAGTACTTCTACACCAACTTGATTGACATAGACATCACTACCTTCGTAGCCATTCGCATAACGACTGGTCATGCGACTTTTGCCTAGTATTTCCATGATCCTGGCTTTATCGTTCGCGGTTACAATCCGCCCTTGTTTTGGTTCTACGATAAAGAAGCCACCAGTCTCCCCATAAGTATTGTCGGTCACATAGTCAAGAAAACTCGCCGCGCCAAGATTAGTGACACCGGTCAACGCGCCAGTAATTTTACCCTGCGTATTCAAGATCGGTACCACCATGGTGAACACGTTTGCCTGTAAGCCTTTGTCGGTGCCTGGTTTGCTGACTGAGGCGATGCCACTGCTCAGTGCCGTGATCATGTAGTCGCGGTCATGGTAGCTGACGCCAAGTCGCTTTGCGGATTCGGGAATCGAGGCAGTGGCAATGCCGTCCTGCCCTGTGACAAAGGTACCAGCATTAAACATTGCCTGAAAAACTGGGCGCTGCTCCAGTGTTTTTTGAAGTGCCGGAATATCGTTCATGAGTGCCGGCGTCAAATCGCTGGCGACAATCTTGAGCGCATTGAAGCGCTCTTGTATCTCACGATTAAGGTCGTTCGCCACCATGGTTGCGGTGGAAAACTGCTGAATGCCCGATATTCGCTCCATATCGTGTTGTAAGCCTGAGACCGCGAAAATAGCCAATGCCCATAGACTGACGATGAACACGGCCAATGTCGATACGCCCATTCTGGTTTTGAGGGACCGAACTCTTCGGCTGCTTGTGTTGATGAAGCTTCTCCTCGGGCGGGTAGGTGCTAGTGATGACTTCTATGCGCAGGGACTTTACCTGCGATTAGTTAGCGAAGTGAGCGAAGTGAGCGAACGCAGTTTTGTAGTAGGTGATGATAAGGCATTCGGACAAGATATACTGAAAAGACAGTGCAAAAACTGAGAATCGTCAATCACTTGAATGATATTGACGACAAATGCGAAAAAACTGTGCCGTTTTCATCGCGACTTCCTCTCATTATTTCTACTTCATCTTTACATTAGTCCCAGCTTTGTCGCCGACCCGCGCGAACCGCTTCTATTCCAGTGCGACGAAACAAGAGCAGCATCTCGTAAGTTAGTGACTTTCGGATTTGATCCAGAATTCAGTATCGACTGACTTCGGTGTAAATACGGGAGACAGCATCAAGTCGAGTGCGATGAGAAAACGTACCACCCATACGAGTGACTATCGGCGGCTATATAAATTTCGGTAGTGTTTTTCAAGTGATGCTGGTATTTTTTTAGTAGTCATTTTTTTGTACTCTAGCAGTTCGTGTTAGCGAAGCAGTGTGTGTATTCGACGCATGCAACTTGGTGATTTGATCCTGTTTAGGAGTAAATGATGCATGGACTAGATTTAATTTTGTTGAAGAAGAAAGCTTCGAATTTCGGTTTCTTGCATCACACATCTCCAGATGACACTAGTGCGATTCACGTCATGTCAGGCGGCGGGCAAATTGACATTTCCAAAGCAAAAGCACCATTTATCAACCCTAGCATCAATCATACGAAAAAAACAAAGGGGCCTGCACTCCAACCAATTGGAATAGGGGCGCCCACTACGACACCAGTCAAGCCACTGCCTGATTGGCAATGGTTAGTCAATAGTATGGACATGCTCGGTTTGGGTTTAGAAATCTGGAATGAACAAGGCCGCTTACTGGCATACAACAACAAAATTAACGCCTTGCAAGCGGGCTTACGCCCGCCACAATACATCGGTAAAACATACGAAGAAGTGATACGGATGAATCTGGAGCGGCACTTGATTGTCACGGAGGAGGGCGCAGAAAAGGCATGGTTGGCTCAGCGATTGCTGGCGCGCGGTAAGCATACAGAGCCATTTTTGGTTCAACTCAAAGGTGACCATTGGGTCAATCTACACGAGACCACGACACCGGATGGATTTCTCATGGTGGTATGGGTTGATCTCACCAATCTCGTCAGGAAAGCCCGAGTGTTGGAAGCGATTAACCGCGAACTGGCACATCAATCTTCTACTGATGGTTTGACCGGTTTGGCGAATCGACGTCGGTTTGATCAGGCATTAGTCACCGAGGAAATATCGTGTAATCACAAGGTGGTTCCGATGAGTTTGTTGATGGTCGATATCGATCATTTCAAGCAATACAATGATCACTACGGACATGCAGCAGGAGATGAATGTTTGCGCAGTGTAGCAAGCTTATTAGCGAAATGTACCCGCAGAGCAGGCGATTTGGTTGCGCGGTATGGTGGCGAGGAATTTGTCATTTTTTTGCCCGGATCAGATCTCAAACGCGCACAGGAAATCGCTAGACAATGTTTGGCAATGTTACGGAAGGCTGCGATGCCGCATGCGGCCTCTCCTACTAGCGATAGAGTGAGTTTTAGCCTTGGGGTAGCGAGTTTGGTACCGCAAACCGCCATGAATGCGAATCTGTTATTGAAAGCCGCAGATCGCGCCCTGTACCGTGCCAAAGAAAGTGGGCGTGCCTGTTACAAGGTCGCTGACAAAAAAGATTGGGATATCAACTGCGAGACTACACAGCATTTTCATAGCGCCGATAAGGAATGTTATTGCCCTACTCACGCTTTGCCGCGAGACTCTCCTAGCAAGGCGATGGCAACATGGATGCGTGGTCCGGATTCCATGAAATTTTCTTTTGAGGCTGGAGAAGAGTGGTGAGGTAGTTTGGATGTACGAGAACAAAAATATGATGCACCCTTATGACGAGAAAAATTTTGAGGTGTGTTGCCGATGTGAGTCTTAATTTAGGCGCCTGCTAATTTTTTTTGGTGATGGTTTATAGATTGTATAAAGTGTAGGAGACGACATGTTAACCGCAACTTATTTTCTCATGGCGGTCAAAATTGAGCAGAAAAAAACGTATCGGATGCTATCTAGCCTTCGGCGAAGTATCCAATGCCTGAGCTGGCGATATCGAGATCAGCTCGATATGAAGTTCATCAAACCTATGTTGCGAAAGCTCCTCAATTTCAATCGTTTTTGCAGGAGGAGAAAAGTGGAAACTTTGATGATTCCCGCTGTTCGTCGTTCCTTGTCGGAGAAAAGTACGCTACTTTCTGAACTCGACTGTTTAAGCCAGGAAGCCTTAAAAAACATCCGCTCTTTGTATCGACAAACACGCGTAGTCTATGAAACTGAAAAAATCAGCGTTGAAGCTTTGTTATCGCTAATGCTGGACTATTGCCACAAGTTGATGCAGCGATTGGAGAAAGAAGAAATAGAACTATATCCGGTTGCACGGCAGTTGTTGTCGAGCGATGACTGGTTTAGTATCGCTGTCGCTAGCATGCAAATCGAAATGAAACCACTGAATCGACTTGGAAGATTTCAGCCTTCTACGTCTTAGGACATTGTCCAAAATGGACTCACAGCCTCGCTGCTATCTGCCTATGGTGCACGCAATAATGCGCAGGTTCCATTTGGCTCTAAGTCATTTTTTCGTTTTCGCCATCCCGATTTAAAAGTTAAGCGGTTCTAGGTTAATGCGTAGTTACAGTAGCCAAACCTAGACCTATATTTCGGGTGATCGAATCATCTCCGGTAAGACGGGGCTGATTTCTTTCGGTTTACTACTGTTGCAGCTTGGACCGTAACGCTTGTTAGTAAGTCTTGAAAATCATGTTCAATCTTGTCTTGTGATAGGTCTTGTAACATGGTTTGAAGCCCGTCCTGAGTTTGCTGCGCATGGTATTGCGTAATCAATTCGACTTCACCGCGTGAGCCTAAAAACACGGCTACCCTTTGATGTAAGCTTGTGGGTTCGATATCGAGCATACGTTGTTTGCCATCGGTGCAAGCACCGCCTGCCTGCTCGATGATCATGGCCATAGGATTGGCTTCGTACATCAAACGCAATTTTCCAGGTCTGTCTGGATCACGTGCATCGGCCGGATACATGAAAATGCCACCGTGATGGAGGAGACGATGGACGTCAGCAACCATCGATGCCACCCAACGCATGTTATAGTCTTTGCCTAATGAACCAGTTTTCCCCGCCAACATTTCATTCACAAAACGGGTAACCGGCGGATGCCAATGACGCGCGTTAGACATATTGATGGCGAATTCTTCGGCGTTATCCGGAATTTGAACATTGCTTTCGGTGAGTATCCATGCGCCCATCTCCCGATCCAGAGTAAAACAGTTCACTCCATGACCCGTGGTGAGTACCAACATGGTTTGCGGGCCGTAAATGGCGTAGCCAGCCGCCACTTGTTTACTGCCGCTCTGCATAAAGTCTTGTTCGCTAGGAGTACGCATCCCCTCTGGTGCCTTGAGCACCGAGAAGATGGTGCCGATGGAAACGTTCACGTCGATATTGCTAGAGCCATCAAGAGGGTCGAATAGCAGCAAGTATTCGCCTTGCGGATAGCGATTCGGAATAGGATGGATGGATTCCATCTCTTCTGACGCCATTGCTGCTAAATGGCCACCCCATTCATTCGCTTCCAGCAAGATGTCGTTGGCGAGAATATCCAGATGTTTCTGCATTTCGCCCTGCACATTCGCTGTTAACGCGACGCCTAAGACTTCATTCAGCGCACCTTTACCTACCGCATGACTGATGCTCTTTTGAGCGCGTGCGACGACCTCAATCAATAGGCGGAGTTCTACGGGAATCGTATTGTGACGTCTTTGTTCCTCGACCAAAAAACGAGTTAGGCTAATGCGTTGCATACGGCTCCTTAATGAGTATCTTGTTTTTGCAGCGTTAAATTGGGCTTGGCTCGCGCCACTTTGTTAGTCTTAGTGCTGATAGTGCTCGAAGATTTTTTTTGGCATAAACGAGCGCGCGGCCAATTGTGCATTGTTCAGACGCTGCGTGACGTCAACCTGGGCTGCCACTTGCTCAAAGAAAGTGTCGAGATCCGACCACAGATTGAGATCATCGATATTGTGCGAGTGCAACCACAAATGAAAGATGGATTCATGCTCGCTGGCGTGTTCTAACAAAGCATTCATACGATCTAACCAGCTGTCTTTTTTCAAGACGACCCGCAAACCGGCTTGTCGTTGATTCCAATACATGGATCGCACAAAATTCCGTAAATACACCGCTTTTTTATGGGGATAAAACTGGCAGGTGGTTGGTATTTCAAAGCGACTTTCCCCAGCATCAAAGCACAAGTTTGTTGTAGTTCTGGCGTAACGAAAACCAGCGCGCTTCACCAGATCAACGTGTTCGCTGCGGTATTTCCCTCCGGGATAACAAAAGCCATTGACGTCTTTACCCAGAATGTCTTCCAATACTTTTTTTCCTTCCGTGACCTGATAGCGGGCTTGCTGCATATTGACGCTATTGAGAAAGCAGTGGTCATAGGTGTGTGAACCAATTTCAAACGTGCTACCTAGGTGGCGAATTTGGGATGGCGTCATAACCGGATAGCCTTCCCTGTTCTTGATAGGAATGTAGAAGGTGGCGTTCAAATTGTGCCGCTTTAGTAGATCGGCGAGTCGTAGATCCGAGGGATGTCCATCGTCAATAGAGCAGGTAAAGGTAGCCGTCATTGTCTCACCGTGGTTGGTTAGTCAGTCTGTAATGATTGGTCGATTGGTCAATCAATAGATCAATAGATCAATAGATCAATCAGTTAGTTAATTAATTGATTGGTACGAGTGCTGATTGGTTATGCGAGCCCGGGATATATGGTTTTGAGCGGTGCTTGGGATTTTGTTCACTGCGGTGCGGCCAATGCCATAGTACTCAAATCCCGCTTTGATCAACAATGTTGGGTCATATAAGTTACGACCGTCAAAAATGATGGGCGTCTTCATTTCACGCTTGAGCTGATCGAAATCTGGGCTGAGAAATACTTTCCATTCGGTTACGACAATTAAGGCGTCGGCATCCTTTAGGACATCGACGGGGTCGGTCGCAAAGCGTATCCGATTAATCGCGCCTGGGATCTCGGCGCAATCCTCCGTGATGACGCGGTGAGCCTCCTTCATGGCCACGGGGTCATAAACAGCGACCGTGGCGCCACGTTCAATTAACTCTAGTAACAAAACGCGTGAGGGCGCTTCTCGCATATCGTCGGTATTTGGTTTGAAAGCCAGACCCCATACAGCGAAATGACAGCCACTCAAATCATCACCAAAACGCGATACCACTTTTTCGCCTATCACGCGTTTTTGAATTCGGTTAGCCGCCTCTACCGCTGCCAGAACCAGCAACTCCTGCCCAGATTCGTGAGAGGCATGGCGTAATGCCTGAATATCTTTCGGAAAACACGAGCCACCATAACCGCAACCAGCGTATAAAAAGCTCTTTCCTATCCGTGGGTCAGATCCTATGCCATGTCTTACGGCCTCAATATCGACGCCAATGCGCTCAGCGAGATTAGCGAGTTCATTCATAAAAGAGATACGCGTGGCGAGCATGGCGTTTGAAGCGTATTTGATGAATTCTGCGGAACGTACGTCGGTCCAGAAAGTGCGTTCATGGTTGCGGTTAAACGGCGCATACAGCTGCCTTAAGGTACTGCGTGCATGTTTTCCCGCTTCCGTATCATCGCAACCGATCACAATGCGATCAGGGTGCATAAAGTCTTCAATCGCCGCACCTTCTTTAAGAAATTCGGGGTTGGATACAACGGAGAACGGAATCTGTAAATCGCGTTGACTCAGCTCAGATTGAATAATGCTTCGTACTTTTTCTGCAGTTCCTACTGGGACGGTAGACTTGTCGATGATGATTTTATGTCGGATCATATAGCGTCCTATACTGCGCGCCGCCGCCAAAACATATTGCATGTCGGCCGAGCCATTCTCAGCTGATGGGGTGCCAACAGCGATAAATTGGATGTCGCCGTGATCAACGCTGGTTTTGATGTCAGTGGTGAAAAAGAGGCGGCCAGCTAGTCGATTACGTTCTACCAATTGTGATAAACCTGGTTCATGAAAAGGGATCAGACCGCGATTTAAGCCGGCTATTTTTTCCTGATCGATATCGAGGCAGCAGACGTGATTGCCTAACTCTGCCAAGCAGGTTCCTGTTACCAAACCAACATATCCTGTACCGATGATGCTTATGTTCATGATGACTCTCTTGATTGCTTAGTAAAAATGAGGATTAAAAAATCGAAATACTAGGAAGCAAGACAAGCGAGTATTCCGTCTTGGATGCGGTTGACCATATTGTCGATGGTGTAATGTGGTGCACTCGATAAAGCGCCAACTTTCAATGCCAATAATTGTTCGTGATTGAGCAGAAACTTGGAAACTGTGTCGGTGTAAATGTCGATGTTGTCTTCGGTCATGACGCCATTTTTGCCAGAGTGTAGATACGAGATTTCCGGCGAATGCAGACCACAGTCCGTCGTGAACATGGGTGTACCGCTAGCAAAAGAATCGAGAATGCCCAGCCCGACCAGACCGGGATTGAGAATGACGTCCGAGATTGTTAACGCTAAGGCCTTTTCCTTATCCAAAATCGGCCCTAGGTAATGTATCCAAGGATAGGTGAGGGCAGCTGCCTCAATTTGCTCCTGTTCCGGACCTGCTCCAGCAATTAACAAATGAAACGTGGGTATCCTATCGTGAATCTTGATAGCAGCTTCCAGCAAGAAATTTAAGCGTTTTTCCTTGTAGAGTGAGCCCAGGTAAAGTCCTACCGGACCGTTGCCGAGCTTGAGTTCCTCGCGTTTTTGTTGATACGCTTCAGGAGAGATTTCCGCGCAAAGTTTGGCAAGTGCTTCTGTGTCGACGGCGTTATCAACGACGGTGGTGCATTGGCTTGGAAAGCCCGCATCTGCAACAAAGGCAGCACTAGAATTGGTATACGCAAACCACCAGTCAACTTTGTTGACTGTCCATCGCTTAAAACGCTCTTTTAAACCATTAGGATTATCAGATTGCATATTGCGACCATGACCCCAAAATGCTAGGCGTTTAGGACGTCCGAATGACATGAGCCACAGGTTATACAGAATTTTGTTTTCATGCATGACGATCACCAAGTCAGCGGCTTTGGCATATTGTCCAAAGGGTTGCCAACACAGCGATGTACCAAACAGATAATGGGTTGGAATCCGAATCGACCAGTCCAGCACGACTTGATTCTTTTTCTTCACTTCCGCTGGTGTACCATTCCCAGTCAATAGTTGCAGTTCTACGCCTTCTTTGTCGAGCATGCTTTTTAATTGGTTGTAGAAGGCGGATCGGTATTGTAGAAGTTGTCTTTCGACGATCAACACGCGTGGTTTTTTTTGTGGAGTGTTTTTTAGTTTCATGTTGTTCTCTGAAGTCACGAATCGACATGCTGCGACCACGCCATCTGATGCGTTTGCGAAGCTGTATGCTTGGATATTGCGTTTGCTATTGTCTGAAAAGCGTTGGTAAGCGGCCGGCTGCGTTAATAGGTATACGGCCTTATCAACCCATAGTTCTACCTCCAATTTGCAAATAAAACCGTTGTATTCTTCGCGAACCAATTCATGGGATGTTCCCGCAAATGGCGAAGCGATTACGGGCAAGCCTGCGGCGCAGGCTTCATTCACCACCACGCCCCAAGGCTCCCAGAGTGAGGGAAATAGAAACAGTCTGGCGGAGCGATATAGTTGTGGAAGTTGATTCTGTCGAGCTTGACCAAAGAAGGTGATCTTGATCAGTCCAGGGAAAAGCTCTGCGACAGCTTTGAGTCTGGATTCCAGACTACCAGAACCGACAAAAAGCACATGAATCTGACGTTGGAGTCTTTTGGCGGCACCTATCGCAACATCGATGACAAAAAAAGGATTCTTTACTAATTCGTATCGGCCACACATCATGAAGTCAAATTTTTTTTCCTCGTTGCTTGAGGCTATGGCATACGCTTGATTATCGATGCATAGGCAAGACTTGTAATACCGTTCATGTGGCAGAAGATAACTGTCAAATAAATCAAAACCACCCTCGCTTGCTGCAATGTAGGCTTGCGATCTTGCGTAGACATAACGCCGCACTAGTCTATGCATGGCAGTCAATATGCGTTCGGAAGTTAAAGTACCGTCAGTCATACAGATATGTGGAATTTTCCGATATTTCGCGAAAAAAAATGCATACAGATGGGTAGGGTTCAAGCCGTCGGTGACGACAACATCTGGCGCAAATTTCTGGAGTGCTGGTAGAACGTCGAGGTTGTTATGAATGTAGCGGTCATGAAAAGTGATGATATGTTCATGAAGGAAGTGACATTCAAAGTCAATCGGTGGCAAATCCCAATGCCGGTTTGGCTCTAATTTTGTGCAGCAAAACACCCGAAGTTGTATCCCCTCAGTTTTGCCAATTTCCGCAAACACGGGATTTCTATAGGGTGCTAAGGTGTTGGTCACAAGGGCAATTTTCAAAATTGATCCGTTCATATCTTGTTTTCGCTTACAGGTTTGTTTCGCGTTGACCAATTTCTTCGTTTCCTCACAGCGTGCAAACGATCATCCTTGGTTTGATTTCACGCAAGCTAGGCAGTCAGTCGTACGTAATCTACGGATCTGATAAGCGTTCGCTTACATTCTGCTTATTAAGATTGGAATAGTTTTTGAATCTGGACATTAAGTCTGTTGCGAGATCAGATCAGTGATTGGACACTGAGAGACGATTCAGATAATTGACAAAACGCATTTTTTTGCAAGCAAAGATGCTTGTCACTATCGTTTTTTTCGGAGGCTTTTATTCTTGTTTTTTGCTGCTTAGGCTTGTAAATGTTTGTTTAGTCGTTTCAAGTTGTGGTCTTTCAGGTGTAGGCAAAGGACTTGTTAATTGTCAACGTCCTAGCGCTCAGAATTAAGAGAATGAATCTTTTTTTCTGACACCTATTCCCATGAAATCGACTTCTGCCTCCTCTTACCGACCCGCTAT
>CANHZI010000086.1 GCA_947464955.1 Oxalobacteraceae bacterium | reverse complement strand
GCTTCGCCACCTTCAAACACGGTGTCGTTGGTGATCGCAACTGTAAATGTCTTCGTGGTCTCGCCTGGAGCAAAACTGACACTGCCTGTCGTTGCTGTAAAGTCGCCGCCAGCTACCGCAGTGCCGTTACCCGTACCATAGTTCACTGTCACTGGTGCCACACTGGCCGAGCTCAAGCTCACTGTGTAAGTTACGGTACCTGCCGCCTCATTCACCACCGCTGGTCCACTCAAACTAATGCTAGGCACAGCGCCATCAGTGATCGTGCCGGTGCCGCTGACACTACTTGTATTTTGTGCTGTCGAAGCAGACAGACTAATCGCCTCATTCCCTTCAATCACACCATCGTTGTTTGTCGCGATACGCACTTGGAAACTACTCGAACCAGCAGGAACACTTACTGTTCCGCCTGTCAGCGGTGACCATGTCACACCACCATCTGTAGAAAACTCTTGGCTACCTGTATCCGCACCTAAACTTGCCGTACCCGAAGTTGGCGTCACATTCACAACAGTCGGCGTGTTGCTTGTCGTATTCAAAGTTACCGTGAAAACTAAGCTGCCGCCCTCTCCAACTACAGGATCAGAAATATCGGTTACCACTGGACGATCATCGCTTGAGCCACCGATACCAGTACCGTCATCTTTGATCAGCACTGTCGCGCTACCAGTACCAATAACGACGTTTCCAGGATTCGAGAGGTTCACACTGAAGGCTTCAGTTCCCTCGAAAATTCTGTCATTGGCAATAGGAATAGTGATGGTCTTACTAGTTTCACCGGGAGCAAATACAACACTACCGACCACTGCAGTAAAGTCAGACCCCGACGTCGCTGTGCCGTTATTAGTGGAATAGTTGACAGAAATCGCAGCTGGACTGGTTTCACTCAATTGCACAGTGAACGTCACAGTGCCAGTAGCTTCGTTCACTTCTAATGGGCCACTGATACTCGCCGTTGGAACCGTACCATCAATAATCGTACCAACGCCAGTCACGCCGGCGGGATTCGCTGAGGTGCTCGCCACCAAACTAATGTTTTCATTACCTTCGATCACACCATCATTGACCGTCGCGATACGCACAATGACACTAGACACTCCTGCTGGCACTGTAACGACGCTTGTAAGTGGTTGGAAGGTCTTTCCACCATCAACCGATACTAATTGCGTCGTTGTATCGACGCCGATCGTGCCAGAGCCAGAAGTAAATCCTAACTGCAACGAAGTCGGTCCCTCTGTCACATTAGATAAAGTAACGACAAATTCTTGGATCGCACCTTCACCTGAGCTGGATGCTGAGATCCCCAAGACTGTCGGTGTGGTATCAATAGGCGCTGCTGCGCTTTCCTGTTGTGGAGGTGTGCTGCTCGTCGGTAAATTGATATCAACGGAAAGAGGTGTGACCAATTCGGCGATGCGATCAAGGCGTACGAAACCATTTCCGTCACCGGCTTCACCACCACCAAGACCTGCGGCGGTCTCTTCGAGCAATTTATCCAGACTCTCACCACCGATGACGGCATTGACAACCTGATCCTGACTCGCGGCATTTGAGGTGAGGAGCGCGTTTTGAGCAGTCTCAACTAACTGTGGAGCATAAACTGAAGCATCGAGACTGACGACTTCGTTTGGTCGAATGTAGAAGGAGCGTCCTGAGTCAAAGGCAAGTTCAACCTCAGAACCGTCACGCGTAATAATGACATCTTTTTCATAGATGATATCGCCGACTTTCAGAGTGTACTGGCTTCCATCAGGAGCCTTAACGATCGCACTACCTTTGAGAGCAACAACTTTACCAATGATATTTGCAGCATTTGCCATGTCAAAACTCCGGACGGAAATATAAAGTGTCCTGACAATAGCAAACGAATTTCCCTACGACAATTGTACCTAAGTACAGGTAGATGAAAATTTAACTTTCTTTTACCAATAAGGCCAATTGGAGACGACTTTTTAGTTGCAGTTTGTCTAAGATTGCCCCGACATGAGCCTTCACTGTACGCTCGGTAATCTTCATAGACTCGGCGATCTCACGATTTTGCAATCCTTTGGCGACCAACACTGCCACTTCTTTCTCTCTTCCAGTCAATTGACTACCCCATTGCTGGGCAACTACTTGCTTTATTTGCACTACTGGCATTTGTTGGGTGAGTAACTTTTGCATGATGGATTCACCAATCCAAATCCCGCCCTGATTCACAACACCAGCAATATTACTCAGGACCTCAACACCAGCATGTGTATTGCAATAAGCTTTAGCTGAAATTGCAAAAGCCGCTAGGGCTTCCAAATCGTTAGGCTGATCACTCATTACGACGAGTTTACAAGAAAGCATTAAAGGCGCAATTTGTTGGATTTGCGATGCGATTGTCTGACCCGGCGACAGTTGAAACCACAAAATGCCGTCCTGAAGCGTTCCACTATCGGTTAGCGCGACCCTTATCAAATTTGAATCGAGCGCAGACAAGCCTTGAGGCACCTCAGTAGCGACCGAATAAAAATAATTTCTTTTTACTTGTTCAATCACAACCGCCCATTACCTTTCTGTAAAAGCGTTTTGCTTTGCACGCAGGACGGGCTTCAACAAATACGTCAATATGGTTTTCTTGCCCGTGATGATATCGACTTCTGCAACCATCCCCGGAATAATTGGCTGCCCACCAGACAGACGCGAATTATTGGTTGAAACTCGCACGATATAATAGGTTGCGCCACGTTCATCAGTCACAGAGTCCGCCCCAATATGCTCGACTTTCGCATCGAGACCGCCATAAGTGGAAAAATCATAGGCGGAAAATTTCACAACGGCTTTCTGCCCCGGGACCAAAAATGCGATATCTTTCGGTGCCACTTTTGCTTCGAGAATCAGCTTTCCATCAAGCGGCACCACTTCAACCACATCACGCCCTGGCTGCACCACCCCACCAACCGTATTCACTAAGAGCCTTTTTACGGTACCTCGGACCTGACTGCGAATTGCCGATTGTTTGACTTTATCCACTAAGCCCGCACTACTTTGCACAAGGGAGTTCAAACGCGACATGGTTTCCGACAATTCCTTGCTTGCATTATTACGTACCGCAAGCTCGACTTCTTGAATCTTGCGAGTGGCCTCTGCCATCGATGCCGCTGTTCTCGCAATTTGTGCCGCAGCCACATCTCGCTCCCCTTTGAAGCGCGAGACATCACGCTCCAAACGCAAAATTTCAACCTCAGACACAGCCCCTGTACTGAGTAAAGGCTTAGTAAAGTTCAACTCTTTGAGTGTTGACTCATAGGCCTGCGATGCTTGCTTCTGGCGTGCAATTGCCTCAGCGTTCTCTTGACTACGCTGCTGATACTGTTGTCTTGCAATTGAGACCTGTGCATTCAGTTCAGTTGTCGCAGCTTCAAACAAGCGTTGCTCTTCTTCCGCTGTTTTCGGATCTTCCGCCACGACTTCTGGCGGTGGGACAAAAGCTTTACCTTCACCGATTGCGCGCAATCGTGCAGCTTTTGCAGTAAGAGACAAATACAAAGATCGGCTTTCTTTCACCGACGACTCAAAACGCGTCGTATCAATCTGCAGCAAGACTTGGCCTTCATTAACAACCTGACCTTCTTTCACTAAAATATCGGTCACGATCCCGCCATCTAAACTCGGATATACCTGTAATTGTTGAGAAGGAATGACTTTTCCTTCGCCCTTGGTGATTTCGTCGACATGTACCAGGGCAGCCCAAATAATAAAGAGCAATACCGAGCCCAATACAAATCGAGTCAGGACTCGAGCTTGAATCGGCTCTTGCTGAATCATGATGCTTTCAGCATCGCGCATGAAATCAGACTCAGGCAATTTCGCTTCGTCTGACCAGCGTTTCAACCATTGACCAGGAGCGAAGCCCAGCATCAGACGCAATCGTTCCAATGCTGCCAAGATGCCATAAACAAAGCGACGACCAAAGTTCATAATTTGGCCTTTCCAACCTGCCCCGTTTGCAGCGCATGCATAACCTTATCGCGGGGCCCATCTGCCACCACAACACCACTGTCGATCACGATGATCCGTGTTGCGATATCCATCAAGCTAGGACGATGAGTCACGATCAACATCGTCTTGTGCATACCATATTTTGCGATGCGCTCTTTGAATTGAGCCTCAGATGGATAATCCATCGCACTGGTTGGTTCATCTAAGAGTAGAACTGGAGGATCAAGCAAGGCCGCACGCGCAATTGCAATACTTTGACGTTGGCCGCCAGAGATTGACTCGCCACGCTCGCTAATCACCATATCGAAACCCGAAGGATGCGCATTCACAAATTCGGTTAGGCCGGCCAACTCTGCAGCCGCAACAACAGCTCTATCATCAGCATACGGGGCACGAATTGTGATGTTCTCGCGTAAAGTCCCAAAAAACAGCATCGAGTCTTGTTCGACATAGCCAAGATTGCGTCTGAGATCGGCTGGATCAAGCTGTCGCAAATCGACATCATCTAACAACACAGCGCCTTTGCTCGGTGCATACAAGCCCAATATCAACTTCTGAAGTGTCGATTTTCCCGATCCAATGCGGCCGATGATCACCACTCTTTCACCAGGCATCACTTTAAAACTCACACCGCGCAATGCTTCTTCATTGCGTCCAGGGTAACTGAAAAACACGTTACGAAATTCTATCTGTCCCTTAATTTCTGGGCGATGCACAAAAGCTGTCTCGTCACTCCGCTCTGTTGGTGTGGCCATGATCTGTTCAAGCGATGCAAGAGAATTCTTCGCACCTTCAAATTGCAGCATAAGGCCAACAACCTGAGCAACTGGGGCCATTGCACGTCCAGCCAACATCGTTGCGGCGATCAGTCCGCCCATCGACATCATTTTTTCTTGAATCAGATAAACACCGGCAATGACCACTGCCACATTCACCAATTGCTGAATCGCTGAAGCGCCATTCATACTTGAAGAAGAAAGTAGCTTTAACTCTGAATTCACTTTGGCAAGAAAAGCAGTCGTCTTTTCCCATTTTGCTTGCATTTGGCTTTCCGCTCCATGAGCCTTAATCGTCTCTAAAGCTGTCAAGCTTTCAACCAAAGTGGAGTTGCGCAAAGCAGCGGCACGGAAGGTTGTTTCTGACAATTCGCGCATCTTGTGTTGAACGGAATAGCTATAGATGACGACCAATACGATACCGATGATGGGCAACAACACGAGCGGCCAAGCAATCCAAATTAAGGTCAACAAAAACAGAATTGCGAACGGCAAATCAATCATTGCGGTTACGGTTGCTGAAGCAATGAAATCTCTCACTGTTTCGAACGAACGAAGGTTCGAAGCAAAAGCCCCAACCGAGGCCGGCTTTTGCGACATGCGCATACCCAATACACGCTCCATGATGAGCGCGGATAGCTTTAAGTCGATGCGATTACTCACCAAATTAATGAAGTGACCACGCATGACCCGAATAATATAGTCAAGAATCAAGACCAAGGTAATGCCGCCGGAAAACACCCACAGTGTTTCCACCGCAAAATTAGGTACAACTCGATCGTACACATTCATCGTGTACAAAGGCATCGCGATGGCGAATAAGTTAATCAGTAATGCGGCCGCGAGGATATCTTTAAAAATTGGTTTTTGTTCAAGCACAGCGCCCCAAAACCAGTGCTTTTGCGGCACTTCGACCAAGGGCGGTGTGCGTTGATCGAAACGAAAATGGGGGCGGGAGAAAATCGCGATACCAATATAACGAGCACTTAACTCGTCAATCGACATAGTAACGGCGCCCTGCCCGGAATCAGGCAACAATAATTGCGCTTGCGTGCGATCTTCGTTCCATGCTTGCAGAAGACAGGCCTCGTTGTTCTGCAATAGCAAAATAACGGGGAACAGTGCGTGATCAATTTTCAAAAGTTCACGCCGCACGACTTTTGCTGAAAAACCAGCGTGTGCAGCAGCACGGGCAAATAGTGAAGGTGTTAACCCTTCTGCAAGCATAGGCAAACCGGCGGTCAGCGCAGCGCGCGTGCTCGGACGACCATGAATGCGCGTAAGCTCAACTAAGCAGTCGAGCAAAGGATCTCGATGCAGGAGATCCTCACGGATACCGCTATTTTGCGTTCCGCTCATCATACGGACAGGTGATGGGCTTGCTGAAGACGGATCGTTTTGGCTCATTCTTTTATTACCCGGGAATTTGTTGAGTGAAATCGAACTTTTACCCCAGCAGGTAAAAGAAAAACACAAATACCAAGTTATCTATATCTGATCCTTTTGATTTTACAACAGCAAAAAATTTCCTGAAAGTAAATTTGTTCATTTTGGCATGTGCGTGACATTTCTTAACAAATTTACACAGAAAATCCGTGCTTACAGCCTAAGCTTATTTCAGCCAACCACGTCGCTTAAAGTACCACAATGGCGTTACAGCAGAGGCAAACATCAGCGCTAAAGCGTATGGATAACCCAAGTCCCATTTCAATTCAGGCAAGATGTTGAAATTCATACCATAAATACTCGCAATCAATGTTGGTGGCAAGAAAGCTACAGATGCCACAGAGAAAATCTTGATCACTTTATTTTGGTTAATGTTGATGAAACCGACGGTGGCATCCATCAAGAAGTTAATCTTATCGAACAAGAACGAGGTGTGGCCGTCCAAAGATTCGATATCACGCAAAATTTGGCGCGCTTCTTCGAATTGCTCAGCATTTAGTAATCGACCGCGCATTAAGAAACTGACGGCGCGGCGGGTATCCATCATATTGCGACGAATACGACCATTCAAATCTTCTTCTTGAGCGATCGCATTCAAGGCAACCGCAGCATCCTGATCTGAAAATTCTTTTTTCAACACGGCACGGCTAACGGCTTCCAAGTTTTGATACACCCCTTCCAATGCATCCGCTGAATATTCAGCATCAGTGGCATACAAATCCATTAGCACGTCTTTGTAGTCTGCAATCGAGCCGGGTCGCGAACGTGCGCGCATCCGTACCAAGCGGAAAACTGGCAAATCAATCGTATGGACCGAAAACAAAATCTCGCGTGCCAAGATAAAAGCAACCGTCACCGTCTGTGCGGTTTCAGTTTCATCAATCAAGAAATCTGTGCGCAAATGTAAGTCGCCATTATCGGCCTCATAATAACGTGCCGAAGCTTCGATGTCCTTGACCTCGTCTTCACCAGGCAAAGTGACGCCATAGATTCCTTTCACCCATTCACGTTCTTCTTCATTTGGATCAGTCAAATCTACCCAAATTGGTAGCGTGTTTTCGAGGTCTTCGCGACTCTCGATATGGATTTGGCTCAAACGGCCGTTGTGCAAAACAAAGACGTTAATCATTTCTTACTCCCGTTGTTACGGTAATTCTGCATAATTCATGCGACGCAGAATCAGATCTGCGCGTTTCTGCAAATAGGCAGACCCTTGATTCTTATCGTAGTAGCGCGGTTTAGGTAGCATCACACCCAATCGTGCTGCCTGCGGTGCTGATAAATTAGCGGCACTAATACCATAGTAATGTTGTGATGCCGCTTCGGCACCAAACACGCCCACGCCCCATTCAACTACATTTAAATAAATCTCCAAAATTCGCTCTTTGTCCAAACACATTTCAAGCATAAAGGTGATAATCAATTCCTCCCCTTTACGAAGATAGCTGCGCTCGCCGGACAAAAACAAGTTCTTCGCCAACTGTTGGGTGATAGTCGAACCACCCGAAACAACTTTGCCTTTCTTTTTGTTCTTCTCAAATGCTTTTTGCATCGCTTCCCATTCAACGCCATCATGCTCTGAGAAACCATCATCCTCGGCTGCAATAACCGCACGCTTTAAATGCGTTGAAATACGCGAGTAACTGACCCATTTATGTTTAAGGACAAACTTCGGATTCTTCTCCTGTAGCACTGCTTCCTGCTGACGCATGAAACTAGTCGAGCTTGGATTATGGTTAATCCACCATAGAATCTGGACTAAGTAATACAGTTGCAATAGTAAAAATAGGCTTAAGGGAACCACAAACAACCATAAGAACAATTTCTTCTTCATCCAATTGCACCTTCCCGCAATTGCTTAAATACGTACTCGGTTTCAGGACGGACCCCACGCCACACATAAAACGCCTCTGCTGCTTGCTCGATCAGCATACCCAAGCCATCACGCACTTGCACACCAGCATCCTGTGCAAATTGCAGAAACACTGTTCGCTCTGCACCATACATCATGTCATAGGCCAAACTTTGTTTGCCGAACACAGTCGAAGCAAGTGGCAAGCGCTCGCCTTGCAAGCTACTCGAAGTCGCGTTGATCAACAGATCGAATGGGCCATCAATCTCTTCCCAGCTTGCAGCAGTCACTTCAGTGCGCAATTCACTCATCGATGTCGCAAGTTGTTTTAACTCCTCCGCCTTCGAACGGGTACGATTGGCAATCACCAGTTCTTTTGGCTGTTGTGACAAGATGGGAAGCAAAGCACCGCGCGATGCTCCACCTGCGCCTAACAGCAACACACGCTTTTCTTGAATGATAAAACCCGCATTGACTACAATATCCCTTACTAGTCCGGCGCCATCAGTATTATCACCAATGATCTTCCCTTCTTGAAAGCTGAGCGTGTTTACTGCCCCGGCAATCTTAGCGCGCTCACTCAATACATCACACATCGCAAAAGCTTCTAGTTTAAAAGGTACGGTAACATTCGCACCTTTTCCACCTGCAGCCATAAACCCACGAACTGTTTCTTCAAAACCATCTATGGGCGCAAGCACTTTTTGATAGTCGATGTCTTGCTTAGTCTGCTCAGCAAACAAACCATGAATCAGCGGTGATTTACTATGCGCGATAGGATTACCAAATACGCGATACTGTTCAAGAACCTTAGTCACGAACCTTCCCTCCACGCATTTCAGTTTCTAATTGTTGGTCGCGTGTGAATTTAAACTGCGTCACCACAATCCAAATATCGTCTTTGTCCTTCGAACGCATATTCGGTGGGAAATTACCAAATGGCGCAGCTTTGCGAACGATGCGTAAAGCGGCTTGATCGAGTGCTGGAATCCCAGAAGACTTCTCTACTTTGGGCCCTCCACCTTTTTCATAAATCGTACCATCTTGAAAAATTGGGATATAGACGATCACTTGTCCATACAGCTTTTTACCGTTTTGCTGAGGGAAGTTTAGTGTTCCTACATCTTCCACTTTCTTCTGTAGGGCTTTGTAGTAAATTGCATGCCCAACTGCTTGCGTGCTGGGCGAAAGAAAGGTCTTACGTGGACGCTTGTTCTGATCTTCTATGGTCTGCGAAATTTCTGCAATCGAACGCGCCAAAGCTTTACTGCTTTCAGATTGATCGCGACCATTCTCTGCTTGCTGGTTATCGTCGAGCTGCTTCTTGTCGAGCACGCGTTGCGACTTAAAGCGAGATTCATTACGCACCTGATCGATCAGCTGCTTTTGGCGTTCTTCTAATTCTTGAATTTTACGTTGAGCGACAAGCACACTATCGCCATCTTCAGAACGACGCATATCTGGCAACGGCGATTTCGCGCGTCCTTGATCGTTCATACCACCACCATCAAGATTCACCTGCGCCAAGGCCTGCGCACTGCTCGGACGCTTATCGTGTTTGGCGTTCACCAGAATAATTTCTAATCCTGGATCGACTGGGGTCGTCTCTTGAGTTTTGGGTGCAACGAAATGCACGAGCAAAATCACCGTATGGAACAATACGGAAATAAAAATCGCAGAACTGAGAATCAAATTATCAAGTATGGTTTTCAACACGACATCCAAACATTTTCTAAATACGACCCCGCTTCAATTAGGCTTGTGCTTCTTCTCCGCCTGCTTCCGGGTTTGGTTCCGCATCAAGCTTTGGCTCTGCGTCTTCTTGCTCAAGCGACTCAAGCGAATCAGCCGCCGCAATCTCCGTTGACTCAGCCTCAGTTGCGTTCGTTGATTCTGCTTCTTCCAACTCGTCTAGCTCATCACCAAGTTCTTCCACCGCAGCATCCAAGGTCTCGAGGAATCTGGCTTCAACACTGAGGTCAAGCTCATCCCAACGCAAAATTTCCAGACGCACTTGAGCACCGCGCGCCACCTGCGGCATCCCAGCCATCCGAATGATCAAAGGAATTTCAACTAAACGCAAGACTTCGTCTTTTAAAACAACAGCATCGACCTGACGCTTCTGTTCTTGCCCCAACCAACGTAAGCACCAATAGCGCTCCATATTGGTTTGAAAATCGGCATAGGCAGCGTAAGCGGCATCAAAGCCCGAGACGATCGCAAATAAATCTGCATCCTTAGGCTTAAACGGAGCAGCCAAGGCCGCCGTTACGCCGTGCTGTACACAAGCGATAATCTGCCACTGGTTCACAAGATCGGTATAACGACGCAACGGCGAGGTACTCCAAGCATATTGGTCGACACCCAGGCCTTGATGTGGCGCTGCATGCGTCACCATACGAACTTGCATCTTTGCTGCCCAACCGCCCGAGCCGCCACCTTGTGCACGATAGATACCAGGAATGCCATGATCGGCCAACAACTTACCCCAAGTGCTATTAGCAAGGATCATCAGTTCAGCAACGATCTTGTCTAGCGGTGCTCCGCGTTTGCGACGAACGATGCTGACGACATCATCTTCCACATAGAAATTAAAGTCGACACGATTATTTTGCTCTGGTTTCAGGCCAAAACTCTCGCGCTTCGCCATCCGCCCTGCTTCTAACACTTGCGCCCATTTCCACAAAATCGCGATATCGTCTTTGTGCGCATATTCGCCAGCATTGGCGGCCAAGTTCTCTTCCGTAACCAAAGCATCGAGATCGTTGTGACGCAGGTTCGCTGACATCGGAATTGCCTCGACCTTGGTCTCGGTGCTCAGAATCTGCCAGTCATTGGTATTCAGCGTGACATATAAGGACACTGCTGGACGAGTCTGACCTTCACCCAAGGTGTACACATTGACCAAGTCATCGGGCAACATGGTGATTTTGTCGCCGGGCATATATACCGTCGACATACGCTGACGCGCCATCAGGTCAAACGCATCATTGCGCGAAATACCGAGAGCCGGTGCCGCGATGTGAATACCAACCTTTACCGTGTCTTCATCAATCTGGGTGATAGAAAAAGCGTCATCGATTTCGGTCGTGGTGACATCATCAATCGAGAATGCTCGCACATCAGCGATCGGTAAATTATCTGGCAACGATGGTAAAGCAGTACTTGGAAAGCCGACACCCTTAGGAAAATGCTCGAGCAAGAATTTCGACAAATGAAAATCTTTGGCATTCTTCAAGCCACCACAAGCTAACATCAGCTTCGCTGGAGTCGTTTGTAACTCGTTACAAGCTTCAACCATGGCCTTATAGGAGATACTGTTCTTATCAGGTTTGAACAGCAGCTGCAGTCCGATGCTGGCGAAGGCCTCGGGCAAACGATATTGCTTCAATTCCTCGACGTATGCGGCTTGCACCAGCGCTTGCTGCTTTTTCTTTTCAATACCTGCCAGTGCGGCTTTAAGCGTTTCTTCGGGCGCTGCTTTGTAGCGGCCACGTCCTTTTTTCTGAAAATAGATCGGCGCGGTGTGCAAAGCTAAGATCAAGCCTGCAGACTCATACGGCTGTGGACTCGCACCGAAGTACTCCGCACCGAGTTCGGCAAAACCAAATTCATCTTGCCCTGCCACTTCCCACAGAAAACCTAAATCCAATTGCGAAGCGACTTCCTTCGCTTGCGCCAACAAGCTTGCTGGGTCTGGGCTGGTGAACTGTAGAAATACGTCCTTCGCTTTTACTTTGGTGCGCTTACCACTGGCCAATTCAACTTGAAATGCTTCACCGGCTTGTGACAACACGCTACCAGCTTTAAAGTCACCGGACTCTTCAAAAAATAAATTCATCTAATCTGTCTTTTCATCATCAGCCACCGACATTCGCGGCAGCCCTAAAATTTCGGGTAAAAATACTTCAGTTACGAGCAAGGGTGAACCTTTGCGGCGAAACACCGAGCGTCTTGCCCATAAAAATTGGTGCTCCGTAGACAGTCCATGTTCTGCAGCGATCCGTTTCATCAATGGGTGCTGACGCCATAAACGCGCGTATTGCAATTGACCGCGATGAACCAAGGGGTCGCTAAACAAAGTCGTCCCTAGTGAACGATTTCCCAAGGACGCAAACAAAGGCCAATGCGATGCCGTCGCCGTGAGTGGCAATACGGTATGGGCATAAACCACGGGTGTTTCATCGCAACGCAACACGACTTCACGCTCAATCACCTGCTGCACACGCGGCAAAGCGATCGCGCCCGCCTCATCGGGCAAGCACATGGCAAAACCTTGGCGCAGTTTCTGCACACGAAATTGCTGTGAACGAGCAAGCAAACGCGCAGTCAATGAATCGCGGTTTGTGAGCCAGTCACACATGACGGAATCCGCCTGCACCGCATTCACGTGACGGTGCCAAATTGCGTATCGCTTTCTTCTCATCTGCATCAAATCAGGCATCACAGAAAGCCACCACTTCTTCTACATAATCAGCAAACTCACTAATACCATGATCACTGCCATCGATGATGCGTTGCTTCACGCCTGGATAATGCGCCGTCATCTCTCGCCAATCTAAGACCTCGTCTCCAGTTGCAGCGATCAAAAAATATCGTTGCGGTGAGCTGATGTCAGGTACTACCAAAGCAAGCAGCTCCGCTATGTATTCCTGCTTAAATTCAAACGGTTCATCGCTATGATAAGCAGTCGACACACCAACATAGCTAGCTAAATCACGTGGAGGTTTGACCGCAGGATTGAGCAAGACCGCCTTACACCCCAACTTTTCTGCCAGATAGGTCGCATAGAAACCGCCGAGGGAAGAACCAATAATGCTCAATTCTTCGGCAGGAACGCCGTCCACCAAACGCAAAGCCAATTCAGTCGCGGCTTTTGGCGAAGCCGGTAATTGCGGACACACGAATTCGTCCTTGCGCCCCTTTTCAGCAAAATGCGCGGATAAAAGGCGCGCCTTAAACGACAGGGGTGAGGATCTAAAGCCGTGCAAGTACAAAATCATTCTGCAACCGCCGCGCCTGAAAAACGCAATGCCAAGGCATCAAGCAGTTTTTGATGGACACCACCAAAGCCGCCATTACTCATCACCAAAATCGTATCGCCTGGCTGTGCCGATGCGACGATATCTGTCACCAAGCTAGTCAATTCGTGATAGGTGCGAGCCTTTTCTCCAAGCGGTGAAAAGGCTTCAGCTAAGTCCCAACCTAGGGCGTCTTTTCCACTCAAGGCGCCATAGGCAAACACGACATCTGCCGCTGCGAGACTCGCTGGCAAGGCTTGTTTCACAGCCCCCATTTTCATGGTATTTGAACGCGGTTCTAGCACGGCTAAAATACGTGCATCACCAACTGTACGACGCAGCCCTTCGACGGTGGTGGTGATGGCCGTTGGGTGATGGGCAAAATCATCAATGACTTTGATGCCATTTACCTCGCCACGTAACTCCATGCGGCGTTTGACATTCACAAATTTCGACAAAGCTTCGATCGCAGTCGCTGCTTCAACACCAACATGACGAGCTGCGGCGATCGCTGCCAAGGCATTGAGTCGATTGTGTGCACCATTTAATTGCCATCGCACTCGGCCCTGAACCGCTCCGCGGTACAAAACATCAAAATCTTCGCCGTCTTGTAGCGCAAGCTGCCACTCAGCGGAAGACTCCCCGGCGTTACCAGAGAAAAATTCCTTCTCACTCCAACACCCTCTTTGCAGCACACGTTGCAGGCTCGCTTCATCGCCATTCACGATCAATCGACCAATGCCAGGCACCGTGCGCACCAAGTGATGGAATTGGGTTTCAATCGCTGTAATATCGGGGAAGATGTCAGCATGATCAAATTCCAGATTATTCAGAATCGCCGTCTTGGCATGGTAATGCACAAACTTACTGCGCTTATCGAAAAAGGCCGTATCGTATTCGTCCGCTTCAATGACAAAAAAGTCAGAAGACTGATCACCATGTAGCCGCGCGGAGATCCCAAAATTCAATGGCACGCCACCGATCAAATAGCCAGGCGCATACCCAGCATACTCCAGTATCCATGCCAACATCGACGAGGTCGTCGTCTTACCATGGGTACCCGCCACAGCCAATACCCACTTATTACGCAAGATATGATCGCCGATCCACTGTGGACCAGAAACATACGGCAATCCTCGATTAAGAATTTCTTCCATCAAAGGATTGCCACGCGAAACAACATTACCGATCACAAATAAATCTGGCGCCAGTGCCAATTGATCCGTACCAAAGCCTTCAACCAGCTCTATCCCTTGCTGTTGTAACTGGGTACTCATGGGTGGATACACGTTTGCATCACAGCCCGTTACTTTATGTCCTGCTTGTTTGGCGAGGGCGGCGAGTCCCCCCATAAACGTACCGCAAATACCTAAAATATGAATATGCATAAACTTGCAATACTTTCTACACAGCAATGACGATCACACCCGCCCCTATTCGTTCGGACTTCAAGGTCGTGACAAGACTGCCATCATGTAACGTAATTTGAGAATGCCGCAATTCTACCCGACAGACAGGGTTTAGCCGAATACGATATGATGTGAAGATGACGAATTTTAATTTTTCCGACAACGATCGCATTGAACAAGTGCGCACTGAGATCGCCTTGCTGGCGGCCAAACTTATCGCTGAAGAGGGGTGCGAGTACGGTACTGCGAAGCGACGGGCCGCAAAACAGTTGCTGGGCAATCAAAAGATTAACGGCAATGTATTGCCGGATAACCAACAAATTGAGCAGGAAGTTCGAGAATATCACGCCCTGTTTTATGCCGATAGCCAACCGCAGCGTTTATTAGAATTACGCAGCTTAGCCGTTGATCTGATGCAAAAGTTAGAACAGTTCAACCCTTACCTTATCGGCGCGGCCATGAATGGCACAGCGGGTGAACATTCAGATATTTACTTGCACTTATATACAGATAACAGTAAAGATGTGGCGATTTACTTACTCAACCTTGGCATTGATTTTGAAGTTTCAGAGCACCAAGGCAAACGTCACGAGCCACTAGAGACTTTGAGCTTTATGTATCGAAATGAAGGCGTGCACCTCTTGGTTCATGATTACGATGACTTAAAACATACGGCACGCAACGATCGCGCCGATCTCAACGCCGTCATCGCACTCATCGAAACCAGCAATCAAGAAGACAATAATTCCGTTTTAGACTGAAAGAATCCCATGAACAAGCATTTACTCAAGATGGGCGTGACTGTCGCCATCCTTTGTGCAGCCGCCGGCGCTTATGTTGGCAACAAGCGCTTAGAACCTAAAGCGCCAGTGGATACCGCTGTTCAACAATTGCTGTCATTGACTTTAAAAGACAGTAAGGGTCAACCACAGGCCCTAAAACAGTGGCAGTCAAAGTTTCTAGTAGTCAACTTTTGGGCGACTTGGTGCAAACCTTGCGTCCAAGAGATGCCGGAGTTGGTAAGCTTACAAAAAGAGATGGCCGATCAAAATGTCCAATTGCTTGGCATAGGTATTGATTCCCCATCCAACATTTCAGAGTTCGCCGACAAATATCAAATTAGCTACCCTGTGTTCGCTGCCGGTATGGAAGGCACATCCCTTTCCAGCGCAATGGGAAATAAAGCAGGAGGCCTGCCGTTTACTGTTTTAATTTCGAGCAATGGACAGATCGTTAAGAGTTATTTTGGCAAGCTGAAAATGGATGAGCTAAGAGCAGATATTCAAAAACTCAATACCAAATAGGTCAAAATAAGAAATAAATAATCTGATTTTTCTGCTTTTTTGCTTGCCAAGCACAGCGAAGTAACGGCAAAATGCCGCTAACTTCTGCAAATATTCTAACAATATGGCTCAAAAGCTCCTCTTGATTAATGGCCCCAATTTAAACTTACTGGGGACTAGAGAACCTGCGGTCTATGGCTCAACCAGCCTGCGCGATGTAGAAACAGCAGCGCAAAAGCAGGCTGCGGACCAAGGAGCTAGCTTAGAATATTATCAAAGCAACCATGAAGGAGATCTCATTGATCGAATTCACGCAGCAAGATTGGAAAACATTGACGCCATTATCATCAATCCTGGTGGACTTACTCACACTAGTGTTGCCTTAAGGGATGCGCTGAGTGGCGTTAGCATCCCCTTTGTCGAAGTACACATCTCAAATATTCACCAACGCGAAAGCTTTCGCCATCATTCTTACCTATCAAGTGTTGCCAAAGGTGTCATTTGTGGATTGGGTGTCGATGGCTATCGTTTGGCAATTGACTTTGCACTAAAAAACCTTTAAATTCTCGCATCTTCACGCAATTGACTCATATTTACACAATAACTTTTAATTGCGTACTTTCCCATAACAGCCGATAAGGCGCCACTAGCGCACTTTTTCGCACCTCTTTTCAGGAGATTTCACATGGATTTAAGAAAACTCAAAACGCTTATCGACCTCGTTGCCGAATCCGACATTTCGGAATTGGAAGTGACTGAAGGCGAAGGCAAAGTTCGTATCGTGAAATCGGCACCTGCACCACAAGGCCAAATGGTCATGATGCAGCCACAGATGCAACATGCGATGTCTGCGCCAGCTGCAGCACCTGCAGCTGCTGCACCTGTCGCTGCGGCTCCTGCCGCGGCTCCAGTAGTTGAAGGTCACATTGTAAAATCACCAATGGTTGGTACTTTCTACCGCGCTGCGTCGCCAGGTTCTGCACCGTTTGTTGATATTGGTAAAAATGTAAATTCCGGTGACACATTGTGCATCATCGAAGCGATGAAGTTATTGAACGAAATCGAAAGCGATTTCTCCGGCAGCATCAAACAAATCTTGGTTGAAAATGGTCAGCCTGTTGAATTTGGTCAGCCATTGTTCATTATTGGTTGAAAAGCGCAGAACTAGCTAGACGATAAAACGCCGACAGTCTTGGTTCCATGGACAATGCGGCGCATGCTTCTGCCACTTAGCTGATAGGCTATAACCTCTGCCAAAGTAAAAATTATGTTTGAAAAAATTCTGATCGCCAATCGTGGCGAAATTGCTCTCCGTATTCAGCGCGCATGCCGCGAGATGGGTATCAAGACCGTCGTGGTTCACTCTGAAGCTGACCGTGAAGCAAAGTATGTCAAATTAGCAGACGAATCCGTGTGTATCGGCCCTGCTGCCTCCAACCTCAGCTACCTCAGTATGCCCGCTATCATCAGCGCTGCTGAAGTCACAGACGCGCAAGCGATCCACCCGGGCTACGGTTTCCTCTCCGAAAATGCCGATTTTGCTGAACGCGTTGAACAATCTGGCTTCGTCTTTATTGGTCCACGCGCAGAATCGATTCGCTTAATGGGTGACAAGGTATCCGCTAAGCACGCAATGATCGAAGCTGGTGTTCCTTGCGTACCTGGTTCTGACGGCGCCTTGCCAGACGATCCTAAAGTCATCGTACAAACCGCACGTAAAGTCGGTTATCCAGTCATCATCAAAGCGGCTGGCGGTGGTGGCGGTCGCGGTATGCGCGTAGTGCACACAGAAGCTGCCCTCTTGAACGCTGTGACCATGACTAAGACTGAAGCAGGTGCCGCTTTTGGTAACCCTGAAGTCTACATGGAAAAATTCTTGGAAAACCCACGTCACGTGGAGATCCAAATCTTGGCCGATCAACATGGTAACGCTGTCTGGCTGGGTGAACGTGATTGCTCGATGCAACGTCGCCACCAAAAGGTCATCGAAGAAGCACCTGCACCTGGCATTCCACGCAAGACCATCGAAAAAATTGGTAATCGCTGCGCAGAAGCGTGTAAGAAAATTGGCTATCGCGGCGCTGGCACTTTCGAATTCTTGTATGAAAATGGCGAATTCTATTTCATCGAAATGAATACCCGCGTACAAGTTGAGCATCCAGTGACAGAAATGATCACGGGCATCGATATCGTACAAGAGCAAATCCGTATCGCTTTTGGCGAAAAACTGCGCTTTAAGCAGTCCGATATCGAATTGCGTGGCCATGCGATCGAATGCCGTATCAATGCAGAAGATCCATTCAAGTTCACACCTTCACCAGGTCGTATCGCCACCTGGCATACCCCAGGGGGTCCTGGCATTCGTGTTGACTCTCATGCTTATGCAGGTTACTTCGTTCCACCAAACTATGATTCCATGATCGGCAAAGTCATTTCTTACGGCACCACGCGCGAACAAGCGATTCGTCGTATGCAAATCGCCTTGTCGGAAATGGTTGTTGAAGGAATTCAAACGAATATTCCTTTACATCGTGAATTGATGGTCGATGCTCGCTTCATTGAAGGCGGCACAAACATCCATTATCTGGAGCACAAGCTGGCCGACATGCCGGTGTTATCAAAGAAAGATAAGTAAGAACTGTAAGGTGCTAAGTGCTGTTTTTCGCTTAGCATCAAACCGATACTTCGCTGTATGGCGAAGACCATAACGCGATTGAGATTTCATATTCAATCGCGTTTTTTGATTTAAACTGACGTTTATAGCATTTACGTCACATACTTGAACACGAAAGAACACCATGGCTTGGGTAGAAATTATTATTGAAATCGCACGCGATCATGCGGAAAATCTATCCGATGCTTTAATGGAAGTCGGCGCATTATCCGTCTCCGTTGAGGATGCAGACGAAGGTACAGATGCTGAAAAACCTTTGTTCGGCGAACCCGGCATGGAGCCTAGCGAACACGCATGGGAACGTAGTCGTGTGGTCGCCCTCGCAGAAATTGATGCGGATCACGAGGCAATCGTTGCCGACGCAGCGGCGAGCATTCAGCTGGCAACCGTCCCTAGCTACACCACGCGCAAAGTCGAAGAACAAGACTGGGTGCGTCTGACTCAGTCCCAATTCGAACCTATCCATATTGGCAAAAACATTTGGGTCGTACCAAGCTGGCATGATGCTCCAGACACCAACGCCCTCGTACTTGAACTTGATCCAGGTTTGGCTTTCGGTACCGGCAGTCACCCTACGACGCGTCTTTGCATGGAATGGTTGGAAGCCAATGGACAACAAGATTTGACCGTACTCGACTACGGATGTGGCTCAGGCATTTTGGCGATGGTCGCCAAGAAATTACAGGCTAAACATGTAGTCGGTGTTGACATAGACCCACAAGCCATCGAGTCAGCGAATTTCAATGCTGAGAAAAACCAGTGCGAGATCGAATTCGCATTACCTGAACCGTTTAGCGAACAGTATCCAGCGACACATCAGTTTGATGTAGTAGTCGCGAATATTTTATCCAGCCCTCTCAAACTGATGGCACCCATGTTATCCGGCCGCGTTAAAGCTGGTGGCGCCCTCGTTTTGTCCGGCGTCCTAGCGCGCCAAGCCGAAGAAGTCGCTGCGGCCTACGCCCCATTTATTGAGCTCAGCGTATGGCAAGAACGCGAAGGCTGGGTCGCTCTACACGGCCGCAAATCAGCTGAGTGATCATTAAGGATAGATTATGGCGCTCGCGACTCAATGCCCTCATTGCTATACCAGTTTTCGGGTAGCAAACGACCAGCTCAAACTCCATGCAGGCATGGTTCGTTGTGGCGCCTGCAAACAGACCTTCAATGGTATTGAACACTTGTTGGAGCCTGGTCAAGCCCCTCGCACGCCGCCATTACCTACGACAGAAACTGTTAAGGATTCCACCGCTGCAGAGATAAGTACTCCAGCCTCGCACGAAGACCAAAATGACAAGCCGTATTCGCTTGCTCCTGAAGCATCTGTTACGCAAGAAACGGCAGCCACTGAGACTGATGAAGCAAGTGATAAGGCCTTAGGGTTTGAAGATATAGAAGAAACGCCCGTTGAAGAAGATCAGCAACAGGCTGTTTTGAGCGAAAACACAGCGATAGGTTTTGCCGATATCGACGACTCGCACCCACAAGATGCGGTCGAGAACATTGACGAAGCCGCACCCAGTCAACAAGAGCTGGATGATATCGCTCTCTTTCAAGCAAAACTTGCTTCGTTCGCACCACAAATCGAGCTACCAATTACAGCCCCTGAAATCAGTAACGACAACGATGATCAGCAGCTGGCCGAACATGCATCCACGCAGTTAGAAATGATCGATGCGGATGAGGATCTTGAACCCACGCCACAAGCAAGCGACGATATCTCATCAGAAAACCAGCATGAAGCGGAAGTCATCGAACCTCCCAAGAAAACAGCTCAAGCCTCGCTCACTGCCAGCCTTGATTTCGAGTTAAATGATGAAGAACGTGCGTGGTCTGACTCTTCACAAATCAGCCAACTCGAGGTTCAAACGCAAGCGGCAATAGTTGACGGCGACGACAGCAAATATTCGAGACACGAGCCAGTATTCTCTGAACCTGAATCAACTACATCGGACAACGAGCTCGAACAAGACCTTCAACAATTGCTCGCGGAAACCAAGACTACAGAGCCAAAACCCGCTATATCAGCACCGCGCAAAATTGAACCAAGTATTGCTGCTGAGCCTATTGAAAGCACAAAAGATCCGGAGCCAGAATACATCAACGACATTGATGACGAAAAACCTGACTTCGTATTAAGAGCCGAAAAAGCACGTCGATATGGAAAACTGACCCGCATCTCATTGTGGCTCGGTGTCTTCCTTTTACTTTTAAGTGCTAGCGCGCAAGGAATCTACTTCTTCCGTTCTGGCATCGCGGCTCACTTCCCTCAAACCAAGCCTTTGATCCAGCAAATGTGTCAGAAACTCAGCTGCCAGATCAAATTACCGACACAAATTGATGCCATCGTTTTCGACTCGACAGAATTACTGACCTTAAATCAGGATCCAAATATTTTGTCGCTCTCACTACAACTACAAAATAAGAGCAGCTTAACGCAAGCATGGCCAATGCTGGAACTCACACTAAAAGACAGTAGAGGGAAAACCGTCCTGCAACGTGTGTTTACTCCGGAAGAGTATTTGGAAAACAAAGCGATGGTGGCAAAGGGATTTGCTGCAAATAGCGATAGCAGTATCAAAGTCCACTTCGAACTTAACACCATGAAGGCGGCGAATTACGCTGTAGGCGTTTTCTATCCATAAAATGTATTAGTTCAGACTCGATCTGACACATCGACTTGAAAAGATGAGAGTTACCGGTTTAGATATGGGTGTCGAATCCTACTAAACCAAAGAAAGGTAACTCTCATGCTACATACTAACAACCCTATCATCAAACATAAAGCCGGTTTGC
>CANHZI010000085.1 GCA_947464955.1 Oxalobacteraceae bacterium | reverse complement strand
TCAATTTGTTGATAATATGCCTGACGTGTCCAACCAAAATAATGGCAAGCCTTGCTAATGCTTATTTGAGGCGTTTTTTTGTGCTCAAGGACTTGCCTAAATGCTTTTTTGGAATGGCGATCCCAAAGTCATCTCGAATCACATTCACAATGGCTTCAAATAGCTGCGCTTTTTCGTTGGCAATCTTGAGTTGCTTTTCAAGTTCTTTAATCCGTTGTTCAGGCGTCAATGGTAAGGGTTCTTGGGACATGGCTAAATTGAGATTTTTTCTTAAACCCATATTATGCCAATCTTGGGTACCATGTTTGCGTAACCAAACTAAAACAGTGGACCGACCCTGTATCCCATATCGCATTTGGGCTTGCTTATAGGTCATGTCGCCTTTTTCTACCTGACTAACGACCGACAATTTAAAGGCTAAGGTGTAATCTCTTTGACTCCTACGCTCTGTTGATTTCATTGACGCTCCTTTCGATCACAAAGAAAACTGTCAATCTATTTCAGGATGGGTCAGCGCCAACAAAAAAGCCTAGTCAATGAATGACTAGGCTTTGTTTGTTTAAACCTTGAAAATTCAAGACCCTATGTTTGCACATAGGCCGCTTGAATTATCGTTTTGTTTCAACCAATACCAAAGGCTCAGCGGAAACAGGCGCAGCAGGCTTGCGTTCACGAACTGCGCGTGGCGCAGGTGAAACCTGAGTTGCGGCTTCCTGTGCAGCCTTCAGTTTTGTCGGGTCTGTGCTGGCCAATACTAATCCTGCTTTAGCCAAGACTTCATTTAAATCTTCGGTGACAGCCGGTTTTGCTGCAGGCTTTGTTGGAACCTCGACTGCAGTCGTTGCTGCAGGCACTGTAGCTTCAGTTGCCGGTGCTGCTTTGGCTTCAGGCACTGGTGTCACGACAGCGCTGACTTCGCTCAACAGATCGGCCTGTACTGGCACGGCTACTTCAGCTGGTGTTGCTGGAGCTACTGGTGTGGATTCCGCGGAGATTACTTCGACAGTCGTTTCCGCTGTGCCTAAGGCTGGAGTAGCAGCTTCTTCTGGAGCTGGTGCAGCCGCTTCAACCGGCGCTTCAACAACAGGGTTGGATTCTACAGCAGCCGCTGGCACCACTTGTGGGCTAACTACCACTTCGGCTGAAGCGACGGGTGTAGGCTCTACAGCCACTACTTCCGCGATTGGTGCAGTGACTTGAATCGTGGCTTGTGGCGCCAAGTCAAAACTAGTTTGCACGGGCTGAATGTCGGCTGTTTCAGTTGGAGCTGTGACGCTTTCTGTGTTTGCATTATTGAGCAAGTCAACGACAGGAATAAATGCTGGTGCTGCTTCAACCGCCACTTCACCATTATTCTCTGTTGTTGCGACTGCTTCACCGTTCTCCGCTGCATGGCGATCACGGCGATTACGGTTGCGGCCACCACGACGGCGGCGACGACCTTCTTCCGCTTGTGGTTCGTTGCCTTCAACTTCTGGAGCTGCATTCAAGTTTTCAGCAACTTCTGGCGCTTTGACTTTGACATTCGCAGGTGCGGCACTCACGATTGCTGCATTTTGGTTGATGTCTTCAGATTTTGCTTCAGCAGCATTGTCCTTACGGCCATCACGTTGACGTTGTTGGCGTTCGCGACGTGGTTCCTGTGCTTCTTTTTCATCACGTGCTGGACGTTGTTGCTTAGCTTGGCGTTGCTGCTGATTGTTCTCAGCTGCAGGTGCTTTCGCTTCTTTTTCTGGACGATTGCCGTTGTTATTGGCACTGCGCTCTTCGCGTTCGCCTTCTGCGCTATTCGCATTGCGACCATTGCGGCCGTTACGTCCACGATTGCGTTGACGATTGCGATCGCCTTTGTCGCGCCCTTGTTTTGGTTTCTCTTCTACAGCAGGTGCTGGTGCTGCACTACCACCAAACAAAGAGCCAAAGAATTTAGCGATACCCGCGAACAAACCGCCTGTTTCCTTCGGTGCTTCTACGACTGGTGCAGGTTTGCGCTCGACGATAGGTGCTGTGTCTGGCGTAATACTCTTCACAACCGCTTCTTGACGTGGTTTTACATCGTCTTTTTGGCGCTTGTTGTAGCCAATGTCTGTATCGGCTTGTTCAGCCATCGCATAGCTGACATGCGCTTCTTCCAAACGTGGATCGTCATGTTTCAAACGATCGAGTTTGTAATGCGGTGTTTCTAAATGTTTGTTCGGAATCAGGATTGCAGTAACACGATGACGTGTTTCGATCTTCAAGATTTCGCCACGTTTTTCGTTCAACAAGAAAGCCGCAACATCGACCGGCACTTGAACGTGGATCGCTGCTGAATTTTCTTTCATCGCTTCTTCTTGGATAATACGCAAGACTTGCAATGCAGATGATTCTGTATCACGGATATGGCCCGTACCATTACAACGTGGGCAGGTCACATGGCTACCTTCAGACAGGGAAGGGCGCAAGCGTTGGCGGGACAATTCCATCAAGCCAAAGCGGGAAATCTTACCCATTTGAACTCGAGCACGGTCGAAACGCAGGGCGTCTTTCAAGCGTGTTTCGACTTCGCGTTGGTTCTTGGCGTTTTCCATGTCGATAAAATCGATCACGATCAAACCGCCCAAATCGCGCAAGCGCAATTGACGTGCAACTTCTTCAGCCGCTTCGCAGTTGGTATTAAATGCCGTCGTTTCAATATCGCCGCCGCGGGTTGCACGTGCGGAGTTAACGTCAACGGATACTAATGCTTCAGTGTGATCGATAACGATCGCGCCGCCAGATGGCAAGGGTACAGTACGTGAGTACGCTGTTTCGATTTGGTGTTCGATTTGGAAGCGAGAGAACAAAGGCACGTCATCGCTATAACGTTTTACACGGTGCACCATATCGGGCATCACGTGGCTCATAAACTGCTGTGCTTGTTCGTAGATATCGTCTGTATCGATCAGAATCTCACCGATATCAGGTTGGAAGTAATCGCGAATCGCACGAATCACCAAAGAAGACTCTTGGTAAATCAGGAATGCGCCTTGCGCAGATTTGCCTGCGCCATCAATCGCGCGCCACAATTGCATCAAGTAGTTTAAGTCCCATTGCAACTCATCAACATTGCGACCGATACCTGCAGTGCGGGCAATTACCGACATGCCAGCTGGCAAGTCGAGTTTGTCCATGGTTTCGCGCAATTCTTGACGATCTTCACCTTCCACACGGCGGGAAACACCACCACCACGTGGGTTGTTCGGCATCAAGACTAAGTAACGGCCAGCTAAAGAAATGAAAGAAGTGAGTGCCGCGCCTTTGTTGCCGCGCTCTTCTTTTTCTACCTGAACGATGATTTCTTGACCTTCGCGCAGTGCATCTTTGATCGATGAATTGCGAACGTCAATACCTTCTTTAAAGTATGTGCGGGCGACTTCTTTGAACGGGAGGAAGCCATGACGCTCTTCGCCGTAGTTGACGAAGCAGGCTTCTAAGGAAGGTTCGATACGGGTGATAACACCTTTGTAGATATTGGATTTACGGAGTTCGCGTCCGGTCGTTTCAATATCGATGTCAATCAGCTTTTGCCCATTGACAATCGCTACGCGCAGTTCTTCTTGCTGCGTAGCATTAAACAGCATACGTTTCATATTTTTCTCCATGGCATAAAGCCACCTTTAACCATGTTCACCGAAGTGAAGATGGCAGCTCACATTGGATGTATGCGGGAGCGGAGAGTTTGAGGGGGCGGGAAATGCCACTGACACGAAACGAATTAAATATCGCAACAACAAAGTCTCAAGTAAATCAGACCACTGGTGCGAAGCACTCTAATTGTTATTCATGCGCTTGGCGCGGATAGCTTTACCAGACAGTCGAGTGCACATGTCTCCAAGGTTTTTCAATCCTCGCGGGCGCTATTTGGTAAACAGCGAAATGCGTGGCAAACAAAACTCAGGCGATGAGCAACTTACTAAAACGAAGCATTATCAACGCTTTAGTGTCGAATCAAACATCACACATTCAATAACGGTGTGTATTCAACAAAATCGACTCGGTATTCCTAAAACTATCAACCGGCAAGCAAACAGATTTGAGTCAACCTGTTTCTCTTGCCAGACTTATCCTTATATTTCAAACTAACTGATCCAAATCGCTTTGTTGAAGCCCGATTGCCACAATTGGTTGCAACCCTGACCTTCAAAACGATGTGCATACACATCTTTTCCATCGAATTTGCAAAATGGCGAGGCCGATAGACACGCCCCTGTGTAGAATAGTCGTCTTTCTTACACATGCTTAAGCGTAAATTCTCAAGCTTTGGTGATTATATATTCAAAATGAAGGACTTAGCGATAAATATGGGGGGATTACTTCAAAAACCATCCAAAACAGAAGATGGGCAAATTTTTGCACAGGTGCAACTCCTTACCATTACTGAAGAAGACGCTGGTCAACGCATTGATAATTTTTTGTTGCGTATTTGCAAGGGCGTACCAAAAAGTCATATTTACCGCGTTTTACGCTCCGGCGAAGTGCGTGTGAATAAAGGTCGCATCGATCAAATGTACCGACTCAAAGAAAATGACGTCGTGCGGGTTCCGCCCATTCGCATTGCTGAAAAGTCAACTAGTCATGTCCCTGGTGCCGAATTCGCGATTATTTTTGAAGATAGCCATTTGTTAATTATTGATAAACCCGCTGGGGTCGCAGTCCATGGCGGCTCGGGGGTGAGCTTTGGTGTCATCGAGCAACTGCGGGCGTCGCGCCCTGATGCGAAGTTTTTAGAATTGGTTCATCGCCTTGATCGAGAAACCTCTGGTCTCTTGTTGTTGGCAAAGAAACGTTCTGCCTTAGTCAATTTGCATGAGCAGATGCGAGATGGTCAAACTGATAAGCGTTACTTAACAATGATCGCAGGCGACTGGAAAAATCAGCGCCAACATATCAAGCTGCCATTGCATAAATACACAACCGCGGATGGTGAGCGCCGCGTGAGGGTGCAGGCCGATGGTATGGAATCTCATACTGTCTTTAGTTTGAAAAAGAAATTCAAGGAATTTGCTTTACTGGAAGCTGAATTAAAAACTGGCCGTACACATCAAATTCGTGTGCATTTGTCGGCGAGTGGCTTCCCCATTCTTGGCGATGATAAATATGGAGACTTTGGTTTGAATCGCGAGCTACTCAAAGCAAATGAGAGCCGTGGCGCCTTAAAACGTATGTTCCTCCATGCACATCAGATTACCTTCACGCATCCTGAGTCTGGTAAGACAATGACCTTGAATGCACCGCTACCAAAAGAGTGTGAGAAGTTCCTGGCATCTTTGCACTAAAGCAAATTTCTATCGGCTCAGGTAGAATGTTGGCAATAATTAATCCATGCCTGAGAAGCGCTCACAAGGTGCCGATCTGCGCGCAACAAGAAGAATAATCATGCCAAAAAAGCGTTTTGATTTTATTGTCTTTGACTGGGACGGTACCTTGATGGATAGCACGGCGACGATCGTTCGCAGTATCCAAGGCGCCGCCAAAGATTTAGGTTTGCCGGTACCAAAAGATGCAGATGCTGCACATGTGATTGGGCTAGGGCTCAATGAGGCAATTTTTCGGGTATTCCCAAATCTTGACGAGAAATTATTGCCTCGCATGATAGAACGCTATCGCTATCATTATTTTATGCGAGATCATGAGTTGCCCTTGTTCCCAGGTGTGCGGGAGATGCTTACAGAACTATCGCATGAGGGTTATTTCTTAGCCGTCGCCACGGGTAAGAGCCGCGTCGGCTTGAATCGCGCGATGAATAGCTCACAATTGTTATCGGTATTTGATGCAACACGTTGCGCTGATGAAACCTTCTCCAAACCGCATCCGGCAATGTTGCAAGAGCTAACCCGTGAACTCGGGCAAGAAATGCACAGAACCTTGATGATTGGCGATACCACGCATGATCTGCAAATGGCCGCTAATGCGGGAGCCGCTGGGCTTGCTGTGGAATACGGCGCGCATGATGCGCAAACACTGCATGAACTTGCGCCTGTATTTTCGGCGAAGAATGTTCCAGAGCTGCATCAGTGGTTGATGGAAAACGCCTAGCATCTTTTATTGATGGAAGGTGTAAACGGGTGCAATTGGATATGAGACAAGAATTAGGGTAAAAATGATGGACAAATTTTTTATTTGTAATTCAAGTGAAGTGGAAGAGGGCGGTAAAGGCTTTCGCTTCCCCATTTTGGCGGGTGGCGATGAGGCTACAGGATTTGTAGTTCGTTACGATGGTGCGGCGCACGCCTACTTAAATCGTTGCGCTCATGTACCAGTCGAATTGGATTGGACACCCGGTGAATTTTTTGAAGGTAGCGGTTTATATATTATGTGTGCTACCCATGGCGCGATCTATGTACCAGAGACGGGGCATTGCACCGGTGGTCCCTGCCGTGGTGGACGTTTGCGCAAGATTGCTTTGACAGAAGAAGATGGGAAGATTTTTTGGACACCAGACGATTACTTACAAGTCTCCACCAAAACATCTTAGGCTTCAAATCTGTCTTCGTTTTCTTTAATCTGCAAAACGATTTACATAGTTAAAATTTTCTTTTGATTGTCACTTGTCTGACCTATAGTAGAGACGTAATCGGTTCAAAAGAGGAGGTCACTATACATCAATATTTTTGTATTGCAGACGAATGGAATTTGAGCTCCGGTGTTCAACTTTTACCGGTTATGTGTGAAGTGTCCGTGTAAGTCAATTAATCGAAATCTGATCGAGTGCTGATACCTCGATATCGAAGCTTATAATAAGTTTCAAATGCAAAAAAAACGATGGTCTATGCCATCGTTTTTTCATTTGTAGGCAAATGAAAAGTGGCTAAAGTGAGAGAGTAGCTTGATACCTATTTGATTTGTTTCATTTTCTTTCAGAAACTTGCGACAAATCAAGCAAATCTAGCCTTACTCAATTATCATCAGCATATTGCTTACATCCAGTCTTTTTTGATTTCGTCTTCTTATGTATTTGTCCATGCCCACAATTGTCGAGTCCGGCCTGAGTAGCTTGTGGCGCTCGTTGCGTGGCGAACGCTGCTTATGCTTTCATTGCGGCGAGCAAATGCGCGTCAAAAATGCACTCAGCATTGACGTTAATGGCACTCGACAACCTATGTGCTGCCATGGTTGCTTGGCTATCGTACATACGGTGATTCGCAATGAATTGTTAGACGAATATATGGCCAATAAAGCCGCTACTTCAGTTATGGTGAAGAATGACTGAAGCACATTCTTCGCCTCTTCACGTGGCGTCGCCGGAGTTAAAGCAAGAAATCATTACAGATTTGGTCACCGAGAAGCTGAGTATTGCCGGCATTCGATGCGCGGCCTGTGTACAGTTAATTGAGTACAGTGTTGCACAGCTTCCAGGTGTGGAAAGTTTTCGTATTAATCCCCTAAGCCAAAAAGCAGACCTACGTTGGCATCAGGATCAAATTGATCTTAAGCGAGTGATTCAATCGATAGTACGTTTAGGATATGCCGCTTTTCCAGCAAATCAATCGCTGACGGAATTTCAGCAAAGAAGTAAGAAGAAAGCCTTGTGGCGATTATTTATTGCTGGCTTTGCTATGATGCAAATTATGATGTATGCCTTCCCGGCTTACTTAGTTCCAGTCCCTAGCATTGATGGCGATTTGACGCCGGATCTTGATCGCTTGCTCAAATTGGCGAGTCTCGTGATTAGCATTCCAGTGATCATCTTCTCTGCGGTTCCTTTCTTCAAGGGCGCTCTGCGCGATCTGCGGCATCGACATATAGGCATGGATGTCCCAGTGTCGCTCGGTATTTTGTTGACCTTCCTCGCGAGCGTGTGGGCAACGTTTTTCGGCGGTGCTGTGTATTATGATTCGGCCATTATGTTCGTATTCTTATTGCTGGGTGCGCGCTATATTGAAGACATGGTAAAGAGTCGTACCAGTGCCGCTCTACAAGTTTTGACACAGTTACCGCGTAACCTAGTTCATAAGGTGCGTGACTTTCCGCATGATCGTAGCACGGTGCAAGTTGATCCTAGTACCTTGCAGGTCCACGATATCGTGCTGGTACCAGCAGGTGAACAAATGCCTTGCGATGGTGTGATATTGGAAGGTAGTAGCGAGTGTGATGAAGCGCTGATGACAGGGGAGTCTCGGCCAGTTTTAAAGCAAGTGGGGGATTCAGTGATCGCCGGTTCGATCAATCAACATAGTGTATTGATCGTTGAAGCAAAAAAAGTCGGACAGGAAACCCAACTCGCCCATTTGATCAGCATGATGGAAAATGCGACGCTCGAAAAACCAAAACTGGTGCAACTGGCAGATAAGCATGCCAGCCGTTTTCTGATCGCAATCATCGCAATTGCCATTGTTAGTGGAATGGTCTGGAGTTTAATCGAACCTGCTCGTGCCCTGTGGATCGCAATTAGTGTGATCGTCGTGACTTGCCCCTGCGCTTTATCCTTGGCAACGCCAGGTGTTATGTCTGCAGGGATTGGGCAAATGGCCAAAGCGGGCATGCTCGTGACCAAAGGCCTTGCTATCGAATCTTTAGCAAAGGCAACGCATTTTGTCTTCGACAAGACTGGCACGCTAAGTTTTGGTCGGCTGAAGGTTGTTGAAAGTTTGTGGGTGCGCGATCAAGTTCAAGATGAAATCGATATGCAGGCGCTTTGCTTACGAATTTCTGGCCTCTCGGCACATCCGGTTTCGAAGGCTGTGCATGACTTCAATATCGAGCATTTGAGTCGACCACAGCAACAACTCGCTTCCAATTTTGCTTTCTCATCAGCCAAAGAGTTCCCTGGTTTGGGAGTTGAAATTCAGTGTAATGCTCGGGTCTTTCGATTTGGTAGACTCGAGTTTGCATTAGAACTATCTGACACGAATTGGGATGTGTCCAATGAGTATGATGAAAAGACAATTTCAGTGTTAGCAGATGCAACTGGCGTGATCGCGGTGTTCATACTTGAAGATTGCTTGCGTGATGATGCTATAGATGTAGTTCGCGAACTTAAACAAATGGGGAAACAGGTTCTGTTATTGTCTGGCGATAGAGCTGAAGTCGTGCGTGCGAGTGCTGAAACTTGCGGTATTTCACAGTATTTTTCTGAGCTGAAGCCGGATCAGAAATTTGATATGGTGAGAGATTTACAGTCCCAAGGCGCGATTGTTGCGATGGTCGGAGATGGAATGAATGATGGTCCCGCGTTGTCATTGGCGAACGTGTCGATTGCGATGGGACAGGGCGCGCCGATTTCGCAATCGCGAAGTGATTGTTTATTGATGTCGAATCGTTTATCCGACCTCACGTTTGCGGTTAAAGTTTCGCAGTTTTCATATCGCTTAATACAAGAAAACTTAGCGTGGGCCTTGTTATATAATTTGATCGCAATTCCAGCGGCGGTCATCGGTTGGTTAGAGCCGTGGCATGCGGCTTTAGGTATGTCACTTAGTTCGCTCTTGGTTGTCGTGAACGGCCTTAGGGTATTGCGGCTACAACCAGTAGCGATCGCGCTACAAATGGGCGGAGAAGGGAATTAAGAATGGATATTCTGTACTTATTAGTGCCATTGAGTATATTGCTAGTTTTCGCCATTGGCGGCATATTCTGGTGGGCCTTGAACCACCGCCAGTTTGAAGAATTGGATCAAGTTGGGCAGAGTATTATCGACGATAAAGACAGTTAAAGTTTTGATTGTTTTGCACTCGCATTGAATCATTGGTTCATTGTTCGACGACTTCATTCACACTGATTTTATGCGCCAATTCGAGAAGGTTTGAGGTTTGATGATTAGCGAGTGGGTAGCAGTATCGCTGAGCAAACTTCACAAAATTCTTGATACTTCCTTTTTGATATGCAGGATCATAGTGCCTCTGAAGTAAAAGTCGTACCAGCTCTTTCAGATTTCCTTGATCGATCAGATCTATCCAAGTTTGAATCCTTGCTTTGCCGTGCAACTGGGTTAGGAATCCCAGCTGCGTTTTTAATGCTTCGTGATCATTGACAAAGTGTTGGTAGTCTTCCCACAAGTAATCGATTCTATGCTCAAGGTCTAATTCGACTTCTAAGCAGTCTCCTTGGCGCATGTGTTCCATCAACACATCGGGAATTCGTAGGTTGCCGACTTTTTTGCTCTCTGCTTCGACGTAGACTGGGCGTCGATTATCAAAAGACCGTAATTTGTTCCATACCCGTGTTTCAAAGTGCTTTTGGCTAGGTTGTCCTTGGAGTGGTAGATCACCAAGTACCGAACCTCGATGCTGCGCGAATTGCTCGAGATTGAGTACTTGGCTACCTATGCTGTCGAGTGCCTCGAGTAGTCTGCTTTTACAACTTCCTGTTGGGCCACAAATCACCTGCCATTGAAAACTGGCTGCCAAGCGAGGTAAATCTTGATTGATGAAATGCCGATAGCTCTTGTATCCGCCTTCGAGTTGAAAGGCGGGCCAACCAATTTTTGCAAAAATGTGCGCCATTGAACCGCTACGATTTCCACCGCGCCAGCAATAAATTAGAGGACGCCAAGTTTTAGGTTTCTCTAGGAAATGTAATTCAAGCTGATGGGCGATATTTTTTGCGACGAGACCAGCGCCAATCTTTTTTGCTTCGAATGCACCGACTTGTTTATAGCAAGTGCCAACGCGAATCCGCTCATCATCATTTAGGACCGGACAGTTAATTGCACCAGGAATATGGTCTTCAGCAAATTCACCCGGGCTACGGACATCGATAATGCAGTCGAAGTTGGCGAACTCAGCTAAAGCTTGCTCGAAATTGATCAATGCTGGGAATTTCATTTCTTGAGCATTTTTGAGAGTGGGCCCCATACATTGTCGAGCATTTGGGGATGCGCTTCTGCTTTGAGATGGATACGGTCAGCCTGAAATAATTCGGCTTTTTCAGCCACGCCTTCGAGGAAAAATGGCACGAGTGCGGTATTCATTTCTTTGGCAAGTTTGGCGTACATACCAAAGAACTGATCGCCATAGATCTTTCCGTAGTTTGGTGGAATCTTCATCGCCACCAATAAAACCTGTGCCTTACTCGCTTTGACGGCGGTAATCATGGCTCGGAAATTTGCCTCTGAGGCCTTGAGGTCGAAACCGCGCAAAGCATCATTGCCGCCTAATTCGATAATGACGATATCGGGCTTATGTTTAGTCAGTAATTCACCGAGCCTAGCGCGGCCGCCACTGCTGGTTTCGCCACTGATACTTGCATTAAAGACAGAGATCCCCATCTTCTTCTCTGCTAATCGCTTTTCAAGTAAGGCGACCCATCCGCTGCCACGAGTAAGGCCATATTCTGCGGATAGGCTATCGCCAAGCACAAGGATAGTTTTTGGTGCAGAATGTGCAGCATGCGCGTTTAAGCCTAAGAAGATAAAGACGAGGGCGGTCACGAAGCGCTTCAGTATTGATGCAGTTGAGTGAGAATTTTTTGCGAACATAGTCACGAAAGTAAAACGATGAGTGAAACCAATAAGCCAGCAATCCTTGTTACTAAACTCAACAAGCGCGTCGCAGACGCGACCGGCGAGCTCAGTATTCTGCATGATATCGAATTTACTGCGAATGCGGGTGAGACTTTAGCGATTGTCGGTGCCTCTGGCTCGGGCAAGTCGACTTTGCTGGGGATACTGGCGGGTCTTGACACGCCTACATCAGGAACGGTTGTGCTGGGTGGCATTGATATCTTTGCCTTGGATGAAGATGGTCGGGCCTTGCTGCGAAAGAATCAGTTAGGCTTCGTTTTTCAGTCTTTCCAATTGCTAATGCATTTGAATGCCCTGGAGAATGTCATGCTGCCCTTGGAATTGAGAGGTGACAAGGATGCGAAGGCGAAAGCAGAAGCAATGCTGGCCAAGGTTGGTTTGTCGGCACGTTTGAAGCACTACCCTAAGTATCTCTCAGGAGGAGAGCAACAGCGGGTTGCGTTGGCGAGGGCATTTGTGACCGAGCCACCTTTACTATTCGCCGACGAACCAACGGGAAGTCTCGATGCTGCGACAGGTGAAGCCGTAATTCAGTTAATGTTTGAGCTTAATCGAGAGCGCGGATCTACCTTGGTCTTGGTGACGCATGACCTCTCGATCGCGGCGCGTTGTGGCCGAACCCTAAAAATAGCGGCGGGTCACTTACAGGAATAAGCGATTCATCAAAAAAAACGGCAGCACATTGTGGCTGCCGTTTTTTCTTGAAGCTACAAGCAAAAAACTTAGAATCGATAGCTGGCTACGGAGAACACCGTTACCGAAGAGCGTTGTGGTGCGAATGGATTCTTGTTCACATCATTCATAAAGTGGCGAGCGCTTAGACCGGTAGAAAGCGACCAATTGTTGTTGATGGTCCAATTCCAAGTAGCACCAAGGCGTAACTCTGGGCGGTTTGAGAAACGATGTACTTGCGTTCCTAAGTTGGAGTTCAAGTTGCGATCGAGCTGCGCCCAAGGATTGGCGTTAACATTGCTCCAATTAACGCTAAACATGGTCGTTACGGCATGCTTTCGACTAAAAAATTTACTCGCTTTAGCACCTACACTAAATAATTTTCCTTGTTCACTCCCACTGAAATTTGAGATCGAGGCGTTGAGGCTGTAATCGGGGGACAGTCTGTAATTGGCAAATGCACTCGTTTTAATTCGTTTTAAACTTGCATTATCATTTCGGCCTTCGAGCTTTCTTTCAAAAGAAAACGGATCAAAAAATTGATCTGCTTCGAGCTTAAATCCATATTGGATCTTCTCAGTTTTTGAGAAATTTAGGCTAGAGAGCGCGCTATTCTTGAACATCAAACCGCGTCCTTTTGTGTCAGCATTACTGCTTTCAAAAGGGGCGGCGATGCTTTGCGTCTGATTTATACTTAGGCTTGCGAGCTTGGTTGACTTGAATTGTTCTAACGGCGAACGTAGAGAAAACGCTGTGTTTCCAAGATCTTGGCCATGAGCCATGCCTGCATAAAACAGAAGTGAAATCAGGGCAATTTTTTTCATGTTCTGAACTCAATCAAAGATGAAACCAGGCGAAACCTGAGATAACGAGACCACCTGCGGCGACAGCATATGATGCATACTGTAACCAATTTTTCTTGGTTAATAAAGCAATTGCCGCTAAAGATATTGCAATTTGCACGGCCGTCATGGCTTGCGCCCAACGATGGTGCTGGTGGAGAGCGTTTTCAGATTGCTCTTCTAAATGCAAAACTTCTTTTTCAAAACCCTCTGCCTCTTTCTTGATGTCTTCTTTTTCCTTCTTATAGCGTTCTACATCGCTACTGTATTTGTTAGCATCAGTTCCAGGTAAGGAGATCGCCAATTCAGCAAGATTTTGTTTGCTGGATTTGGCTTGATAGTAAGCCCACTTGTTCGCCGCTTCCGTCTTCTTAATGGCGGCACTATTCTTTAGCATAGCAGCTTCATTTTGAGTAGCGCCACCTTCATAGCCAATCAAGGCCCCTACGGTTGCCATAATGGCAGTCATGACCGCGATTCTGCTAGAAAATTGGTCGTTGCTGTGCGCTGCATGTTCTAATTCGTGATCGTGTGGGCCGTGTACGTGAAAGCCGTGTCCAGACATCTTAATTCCTATTTCTTTACATAAACTACAATATCATACGCCAAATTATTGCTTGAAATGTAACTTTGGCGTAACTTTTCTGCCCATACATGGGGATCAATTGTCGGAAAAAAAGCATCGCAAGCATACTCTGCTTGAATCTCGGTGACGATCAGCTGGCTCGCAACAGACATCGCTTGCTGGTAAATTTGAGCACCACCGATGACAAAAGCATCATCTTCTCCTAATAGAGATAAAGCTTGTTCGATCGAATTGACTGTTTCTACCCCAGTTTGGTTCCATTCAGCATTTCGAGATATGACGATGTTACGTCGCTTCGGTAATGGTCGGCCAATCGAATCATAGGTTTTGCGACCCATGATGATAGGGTGACCTGAAGTCGTATTCTTAAAATGCGCCAAATCTTCTGGTAAGTGCCAAGGAAGTTGGTTGTTAATACCGATCCCACCATTTTTGTCGGTGGCTACAATAATGCTTAGTTTAGCCATTATTTGAAACCTTAGACCGCTACCGGTGCTTTGATATGGGGATGAAATTCATAGTTCAAAATTTCAAAGTCCTCAAAGCGGTAATCAAAAATACTGTCAGGCCGACGATTAATCTGCAATTGTGGTAAAGCGAATGGTGCACGGCTTAACTGTAAGTCGACCTGTTCCAAATGGTTGCTATACAGGTGACAATCTCCACCTGTCCAAACAAATTCACCCACTTCAAGGCCAGTTTGCTGCGCGACCATATGCGTGAGTAGCGCATAAGAGGCAATATTGAAGGGCACACCAAGGAAGATGTCTGCACTGCGTTGATACAATTGACAGGAAAGTTTCCCGCCAGCGACATAAAATTGGAAAAACGCGTGGCAAGGCGGCAACTTCATGTGCGGAATATCAGCCACGTTCCAAGCTGACACGATTAATCTGCGAGAATCTGGGTTGGTTTTGATTTGATCAATCAGTTGTGCGATTTGATCGACATGGCCACCATCGGGCAAGGGCCAACTACGCCATTGTGAGCCGTAAACGGGACCGAGGTTGCCATTTTCATCAGCCCATTCGTCCCAGATCGAAACGCCATTATCTTTGAGATATTTCGTATTGGTCGAGCCAGCAAGAAACCAAATCAATTCGTGAATAATCGACTTCAAATGTAGTTTCTTGGTAGTGACTAGCGGGAATCCCTGTTGTAAGTCAAATCGCATTTGGTAACCGAAGACAGACAAGGTGCCAGTTCCAGTGCGATCAGTTTTGACGTGCCCGTTTTCTTTAACGTGGCGCATGAAGTCGAGGTATTGTTGCATGCGAACTCTAGATTGGTTGAAGGTCGAAGTGTTCGACGGAAACGCGTTTTCACGCATCTAAGATAAAGTCAGAATAATCTTAGATGGCGGAAAATCGTAAAGTGGAAGTATATCAGTCGTTGATTATTTGTTCGTTAGCATCTTGATTACCTGGCGCAATTAAAGGCAGGCTAATTTCAAATCGAGCACCTTGGTTGGGCTCGCTGGTGACGCGAATCTCACCGCCAAGAACATTTGTGATGATATTGAAAGTAATGCTGAGACCCAAACCGCTGCCGCCTTTTCCAAACTTTGTGGTAAAGAATGGTTCAAAGATACGTTTGATGATAGCGGGAGGAATGCCTTTGCCTGAGTCTTCGAACACGATCAGTACGTGGTCACCTTGTTTGCGCGCCATGCAACGCATGTATCCTTGTGTGTAGCCATCTAGACCATGAACTACGGCGTTGTTGACCAAATTGCTAAACACTTGGCCCAGTGGACCGGGATAGCTATCGAGTTCAATTGAGTCCGGAATGTCAAGTTCCAAAGTAAATGGTGTCTTACGAAGACTTGAGTGTAATAGTGCCGCAAGTTCTTGAAATACGACGAGAAGTGAGAAACGTCGGCGCTGAGCGCTGGACTGATCAACTGCGACTTGTTTGAAGTCACCAACCAATTGAGCGGCTTGTTGTAGACCTCGCATCAAAAGCTTGCTCGATTCGTTGGCCGCAGTCACATAGTGGCTTAGGTCAGAGCGGCGCATAGTGCCTTCATTCATCGACTTTTCGATTTGGCGAGTTTCGTCGCTTAGTGTACTGGCGACCAAAAGACAATTACCTAGTGGCGTGTTTAGTTCATGTGCAACGCCTGCGACCATGGAACCCAGCGCCGCCATACGTTCAATCCTTGCCAACTCGTTTTGAGCGCTGTTGACGCTCGCGAGCGCAGCTTCAAGATGATGGTTGGCACTTTCTAACTCTTGTGTTCGCAAGCGTACCTTTGATTCCAGCGTTCCTGAATATTCCAAAAGCTGTTGGTTTTTGACTTCGAGTTCCTTGATGGAACGTTGAAGAGCTTGGCGTGTTGCCTCAAGACTGAGGGCTAAATGACCGATTTCATCTTTGCGATCAAAGGCGATCGCTTCATTGAGTTCGCCATTAGCTAAGAGGTCAGATTTTTCAATCAATTGTTTGATTGGGTTAACTAAACGCCAATGCAACACCATCCAAATACAAAAAATCGAAAGAATGAAAGAGCCACCGGTAATTGTTAATGCACGTGTGAAATTCGCTGCAATTTCATTTTTCATGATGTCATCAGCGAGCGTAAGTTGTACTTCGCCAATGACTTGATCGCCGTGAGTGATCTGTTTTGATAGAGTTCTAAAGGGGCCGTTTTGAGTCGCTTTGCGTTCGTCGAGCGTAATGAATACTTTCTTGTCAGGCAAAGTAATGACTTTGATTTCTGAGACGCGGCTATCTGAGTAGACAACCTCACTTGAAGATTTGGCGATCTCCGGCGTAATTTGCCAGACTGGTTCGCTCAAAATAACCGAGAGTATGCCTGTTAAACGATTATGGTCGTCAACAGTCTTTTTCTCGCTGTCTTGGGTGATAACGCGACTTTGAACTGGAACCAACACCATGGCTGTCACGCCCAAGCCAACAAAAACCGCAAGAATCACGGCGAAGCGTAGCGTCACTCGGCTGAGGATATTGGAAATAAAGGTAGGGAGCATTAGCTCAACCCTTGCACAAAATTGATCAACAGCATACGTCGTTCCTTGTGAGCGGTCTTATTCTTCATCGAAATAAGTGACAGCGCGTTAGTACAGAAAAGCCGGAGGTGATTCTTTGTGGAGAATGAAACTTGTTCTTGCAGATGGTAGAAGGTTTTGGGTAAATGCACAAGTCGCAGATGCTATGCGAATGGAGAGCAGAACCAAAAAAATACACTATGGCAATTTTGGTTCCGCTTACTCCCTATTTTGTTCACGGCCATCCAGCCATTAGTGATTTTCCCGAGCGTGGTTAATGGTGTATTTCGGAATTTCAATAGTGATATCTTCTTCACCGAGTTTAACTTGGCAGGAAAGGCGGGAGGTCGCTTCTAAGCCCCAAGCAGCGTCTAATAGATCCTCTTCGTCATCACTTGATTCGTTGAGGGAGTTGAATCCTTTTCGTACCACGACATGGCAAGTCGTGCACGCGCACGACATTTCACATGCATGTTCAATTTCGACATCGTGTTCGACCATGGCCTCACACAAGGATTTGCCGGATTCGACTTCAAGGGTCTTACCTTCAGGGCATAGTTGTGCATGGGGGAGGATGATAATCTTAGGCATGGTTTTCTTCTTCAAATTTCGTTAAGGTTTTTGCCAGAAAGAGCCGTGCGCACACTCTGATCCATGCGGCGCGCAGCAAATTCTTCTGTGGCGTCGGCAAGGGCGGTGATGGCAGACTTGATTGCTTGGTGGTCTTGTCCTTGCTTAATCGAGTTCAAGTCGGCGATGTGCTGCTCGATATTGCTCAACTCTAGTTCATTGAGTAAATGCTTGTCGACAGAAAGAGCGGAAGCAATTGCCAGCAATAAGCGATCCGCTTCTACTTGCTCTTCTTTCAGAGCGCGAGTTTGCATATCACTTGCAGACGCGCTGAACGAATCTTGTAACATCCGTGCGATATCGTCATCCGCCAAGCCATAGGAAGGTTTAACCACGATCGATGATTCTACGCCTGAACGCATCTCACGTGCGGAAACGGAAAGTAATCCGTCGGCATCGACTTGGTAAGTAATACGAATACGGGCAGCACCCGCAGCCATTGGAGGAATGCCGCGTAATTCAAATTTGGCGAGCGAACGGCAGTCGCTGACTAACTCACGCTCACCTTGGACCACATGAATCGCCAAGGCTGTTTGACCATCTTTGAATGTCGTAAATTCTTGCGCACGCGCACAAGGAATGGTCGAGTTGCGAGGGATAACTTTCTCGGACAAGCCACCCATCGTTTCAATACCAAGTGACAGCGGGATCACATCAAGGAGCAGCCAGTCATCACCTGGCGCTCGATTGCCTGCCAATAAGTTGGCTTGTATCGCCGCGCCGAGCGCGACCACTTTATCTGGATCGATATTCGCTAATGGCGTTGTTTGGAAAAATTCACCAACGGCTTTACGTACGTGTGGCATGCGTGTCGCACCACCGACCAACACAACACCATCAATATCATCCACCGTTAACTTGGCGTCGCGTAAGACTTTGCGGCAAGGGGTAATGGTTTTGATGACGAGATTCTCGGTGATCTCAGCAAAGATGTTTTTGGTGATTTGAAGATGTACCACATCACCCGTCGAGAGTTTGGCGTCGATATAGGTGGAGGGTTGGTTTGATAGGATCTCTTTTGCTTCACGTGCCTTAACCATTAAGGTACTAGTGTCGGCATCGTTAAGCAGGGACAAGCCAGCTTCTTGCAAGATCCAGCAGAAAAGTCGATGATCGAAATCATCGCCACCGAGTGCCGAGTCGCCGCCAGTTGATAGGACTTCAAACACGCCTTTGCTCATCTTCAAAATCGAAATGTCGAAGGTGCCACCACCCAAATCATACACAGCGTAAATACCTTCCGAGCCGTTATCGAGACCATAGGCGATCGCTGCCGCAGTAGGTTCGTTCAATAGGCGTAAGACATTCAGGCCAGCGAGTTTCGCTGCATCTTTGGTCGCTTGACGTTGTGCGTCATCGAAATAGGCCGGGACTGTGATTACTGCACCAACTAACTCATCGCCTAAAGCATCTTCCGCTTGTTGGCGTAGCGTTGCCAAAATTTGGGCGGAGACTTCAACAGGGCTTTTGATCCCTGCGATCGTCTTGAGTTGCACCATGCCGGGTTCGTCATGGAAATCGTAAGGAAGATTTTCGGCATGTGCGATATCTTTTAAACCCCGTCCCATAAAGCGTTTGACTGAGACTATGGTGTTTTTCGGATCGCGCGTTTGTTCCTGCTGCGCTTTGTAACCGATGTGCGCATGGCCATTCGGCAAATAACGAACGACCGATGGTAATAGGGATCGACCATCTTCATCATTGAGAATCTCAGGAATGCTATTTCTGACAGTCGCCACCAAAGAGTTAGTCGTGCCGAGATCAATACCAACCGCCAAGCGATGTTGATGCGGTGCGGTCGACATACCTGGTTCGGAAATTTGCAGTAAGGCCATAATCTATTCTTGTTATTCGACCGTTCTATAACGCTCGATGTTGAAAATGTAAATTTTGATCGAGGCTGTCATTTGCACGACATTGCCTGTCAATTCGTACTTTGTACACTTATTCTTCAAATGCGGCGATGTCGTTGAGGAATTTTTCTAAGAACAGGCACGCGCGGATTTGTTGTGCTGCCGTCGCGAAATCATTCTGAGAGATTGCCACGCCAGCTGCTGCAGTTTGGTTTTTTAATGCGAGATTTAACTCTTTTTCTAGTGCCATCATCGCTTTAGTATCGCTGCCATGACGAGCATCATCAAAGGCCTCTCGCCATTCCATTTGCTGCATCAAAAACGCGGCCGGCATCGCCGTATTTGACTCGGTTTGTAAATCGACGCCGTGCAGATTACAGAGGTAAGTGGCGCGCTTGATTGGATCTTTGAGCGTTTGATAAGCCTCGTTCGCTTGTGTGGCCCATTGCATGGCGACGCGTTTTTCAGCATCGCTAGCTTGTACGAATTTATCAGGATGTACACGTGACTGCACTTCACGATATGCCGTGTCGAGTGCCGTACGATCTAGTTCGTACGAGATTGGCAATTGAAACAGCTCGAAATGATTTTGCATGGCGGAGCGAATTCGCTTTAAATGCGGAAGCTTTCGCCGCAACCGCATTCGTCTTTGACGTTCGGGTTGTAGAACTTAAAGCCTTCGTTTAAGCCCTCACGCGCAAAATCAAGTTCAGTGCCATCAATGTATGGCAAACTCTTAGGGTCTACAAATACTTTGACGCCATGCGATTCAAAGATCTGATCGTCGCTGCCGATTTCGTCAACATATTCCAGCTTATAAGCCATGCCGGAACAGCCTGTTGTGCGCACGCCGAAGCGTAAGCCTATGCCTTTGCCTCGGCGCTCCATATAACGAATGACATGCTTTGCAGCTTTTTCTGTCAGGGTGATTGCCATGATGTGCTTAAGCGTTGTGTTTGTTCTTGTAATCTAAAACTGCTGCCTTAATAGCGTCTTCTGCCAAGATAGAGCAGTGGATTTTCACTGGAGGCAAAGCTAATTCTTCAGCGATTTCGGTATTTTTGATCGCTAAAGCTTGATCTAAGGTTTTGCCTTTAACCCATTCAGTGACGAGGGAAGAGGAAGCGATCGCAGAGCCGCAACCGTAAGTCTTAAATTTGGCATCTTGAATTACGCCGTCGTCACCCACTTTGATTTGCAATTTCATGACGTCGCCGCAAGCAGGTGCGCCAACCATACCGGTACCAACAGATTCATCACCTTTTTCGAAGGCGCCAACGTTGCGTGGATTTTCGTAGTGATCCAATACTTTTTCTGAATAGGCCATGGTAAAAATTCCTTTATATAGCTACTGCGTAAACTAATTTTCTAAAATTTATTTCTAACGTGAAGTGGCGACAGTGTTGAATGCCGCAATGTTCATTAATGGGCTGCCCATTGGATCGTTGAAATATCGATACCATCCTTGTACATGTCCCACAATGGTGACAGTTCACGTAACTTGCCCACTTTGGATTTCAATAACTCGATCGTAAAGTCAATGTCTTCTTCCGTCGTAAAGCGACCGATCGTGAAGCGAATTGAGCTATGCGCTAATTCATCACTACGACCCAATGCCCGCAAGACGTAAGAAGGTTCTAGACTCGCCGAAGTACATGCAGAGCCCGATGACACCGCAATGTCTTTGATCGCCATGATCAAGGATTCGCCTTCGACATAATTGAAGCTGACATTCAAGTTATGGGGTACACGATGATCCATATCACCGTTGATATAGGTCTCTTCAATTTCGCTGAGGCCTTTTGCTAAGCGGTCACGCATGGCACGGATATGTGCTAACTCACTTGTCATCTCTTCTTTTGCAATGCGGAATGCTTCACCCATGCCAGCAATTTGATGGGTCGCTAATGTACCAGAGCGCAGACCACGTTCATGACCGCCACCATGCATTTGCGCTTCCAAGCGTACGCGTGGTTTGCGACGCACATACAAAGCACCGACACCTTTCGGACCATAGGATTTGTGCGCCGAGAAAGACACTAAATCAACTTTGACTTTTTCCAAGTCGATTTCGACTTTGCCGGTTGCTTGTGCCGCGTCAGAGTGAAAAATGATGCCTTTTTCACGGCACAGTTCGCCAATTTCTGCGATC
>CANHZI010000084.1 GCA_947464955.1 Oxalobacteraceae bacterium | reverse complement strand
TAATTCGAGAACTCGATAACGGTAGCCTTCGTATCGTGTTTTGCAACCTACCTCCAATTTCGTATTCCGGCGATTCAAACTTCGATATGGATGACTTTGGCAGTAAGTTGCTGAAATCGGCAAAAGCTAGAATTATTTGGGAAGATCGAGACGTGTTTTATGTATCGCATCCGTTTCCCGAAACGATCGATGACATCCAACAATTTATCCAAAACTATAGCGGGGCAAAGAATATTGCGACTGCGAATACCACTATCAATTCTAATAGCAAGACTCGTTTCTGCGAACGTGCGATTCCTTATATCAAAGCGACACTTCCCAAAACTGACATTTCCACATCAGTCGGCGATATTAACCTCAACCTCACGCAATTAGTCGATCATCTCTTTACCTTACACGTCGTGGACGAACCACAAGGTTTGGTTTACATTCAAGACCATCATTTAGAAGAAGAAGGTATGTCGCAGAAAGCGCTGCGTGAAATCGCTTTGCAAAATTTACGATCTCTTTTTCAAGAAAAACTCGAGGTTAGAAGAATGGGGGCTATCTTTGGGATATTTGTTGATAATAACTTTGAAGCGAGCGGCCTTCTGTTAGATGAACTTTGGGACAGTATGATGTGCTCACTAATCGACAACTCTTTTGTGGTAGCCGTACCCTCCCGTGATGTTCTTGCTTTTTGTGACAGCCAATCAACAGAGGGAATTAAGACTTTACAAGAAGTCATTCGTCGCACTTACGCTGAACCAGAAAATCCTAATCATCTTCTCAGCCAGGATCTCTATCAGCGTGTCGATGGGAAATGGGTGAAATTCAATCTCGCTGAGATACAAGCTCAGCAAATAGAAAATGAGCAATTGCAGCAAAAACTTCGGGCAAATGCGGAAAAATTGCGTCAACTCGTCAAAGAAAAGATGAATGTTGAACTCCACTACGACGCTAAAAGCATAGTCTGGATCGATCATTACATTGAAAAACTGAGTACAAAAGAAGATCTCAAGAACAGAGATGTCTTGATGCAATTGATTACCGCATTTTCAGGCGAATGCTTTATTCAAAGCTTGGGTGGGAAATGGCTTAAGCAGCAAACCGGCATTAGGCTACATGTTGGCAGTGAAGCACTCGATATTTTCGGATTGGTACGACAACAGATGAATAAACAGCTTGGAAACAATCCTAGTATTCTCAAACTCTATGAGTCTGAAGTGCTCCGTGAGCACAAAAGAAAAACTTAAACGATCCCACACCGCAGCGGAATCTATGCTTGAGATAACGCTGCGGTCAAAAGATACCTGCTCAGACTACTAACGTGAATGTCTGAAATCTCCTCGAAAACCTTTTTAACAAAACGAATAACTCAGTGTAACGCCACTCAGCTGTATCGGTGGTCGGCACAAACCTAACACCGAACACTTGCGTTAGATTTTCGAATGAGTATGATCACCCCATCGAATGCAGGCCGATCATATTACCTTCGGTATCAACTACCATCGCGATAAAACCATTCTCACCAATCGACTGTTTTCCCTTGAACACGGTACCACCATGTTTCAGAGCACGCTCGAGTTCTACTGCGCAATCATCACAAGAGAAGTAAACCAGAGTACTGCCACCAGAGGGGCAGCCGGGCATTTTAATTAGTGCACCGGCAGCACCGTAATTCTCCATAGACATAGGGAATGTCCACATTTCCATTTCACCAAATTCGATAGGGTCAGGGTTTGGAAGTTCCACTAATTTGGTTTCAAACACTGCTTCGTAAAATGCCTTAGCACGTGGTATGTCTTGTACATAGATTTCAAACCAGCCAACGGGATTTGCTTTCATCTAAAGTCTCCTTCAAGTTGATGTTTGCCACGGGATAAGGCTAAATTGCTGACGACGTTTTGCTACGCTCGAATAGGTTCTATGCATGGAAAAATAATTCTATTATGTTTTCTTTTTGAAGAAGATTGCTTTTTCGCGCCCATACTAGCTGGCCCAATAGGCGGTAGGCCACCCTTCAACTGAACCAGTCTATTGACGTAGAATTTTCTCCATAGGCTTACCTTTAGCCAACTCATCGATGAGTTTGTCTAGATATCGGACTTTCTGTGTTATCGGATCCTGGATGTCTTCAACGCGAACGCCACACACGACGCCAGTAATTAAGGAACTTTTAGGATTGAACAGAGGCGCTTGTTGGAAGAAATCTTGAAAGTTGATGTCACACTTTGCATGCTGATCGAGCTGCTCGCGACTATAGCCCGTCAGCCAGCAAATCACCGTATTCACTTCTTCCCTCGTCCGTGCCTTTCTCTCCACTTTCTGCACATACAGAGGATAAACAGCAGTGAACAAAATTTTTGATATGTCGCGTGTCACCATATTTGCAACTCTTTACTTCATTTCTTTACGGATACAGACAGCATTATTGTTTTTCGAGACTTGCCACCAAAAATTCAAAGACCATATTTACGAAGTGTAGAGTTTATCCGCTACCGCTTTCAAGTCCTGTCCCTCAACAAATTGATCTGCAATGGTCAAAATAGAATACAAATTTCGCTTCAAATTGTCCTGCGACAAGTTACTATCCTTCAACGCTGTCTGCAACAAATGCAGTGCCATGTCTGCAAGCAAAATCCTCTGTTTCTCCAACCATTCCGAATCACCACGCGCTGCAGAGTGCTGTTGATACGCGGCTTCGGTTAAATCATGCGCGGTGCGACTAATTGTTAGGATTTGGTCTTTGGTTTCTTGGTTCATAGGACGTTTTCCTAAGTATGTGCGATTGCGCTGTGCTAATCGCGCCGCCAGCACTAGGCAGAACCTGTCTGCAGATTATACAGTTTTGCCTGCGCGCGACTTTGAAAATGCGCATTACAGAATATCCCTTGTGAGGCTCCGCTAATCTCAGATATCTGGGAAAAAGCGTTTCCTCAAACTCATCTATCGCGGGACAGAGAAAGATGCGTCTACCATCTTTTGACACTCTTCCTCATTAAGCTGACGATACTTATACATATAGTTATCGATAACAAGCTTAACGTTCTCGTCTTGAACCTTCTCGACTCCCAGTGCCACTAACACCACCACTCCAAAGGACGTGCTTGTAGAAATCACGTAACGCTTTCCAGTATCTAGCTCGGCCGACCAAATATGAAATAGACGACGCTTTTTATCTCCATCCACTGATTCAACAATCCCAAAGTTCTCAACATTCTTCAACCCGAGTCCGAGCCGCTTATCTTGTTTCTGAAGGTAACTTCGTTCCCAAATAAAGTGCGCATTGAGATTCATTTCATCCGAAGAAAGAATCTTTCCTTCTGCATACTTAGATTGACTGACGGCCAAATGTTCATAGACAACATCATCAATCTTAAAATAGACATCTTGCTTACGTTCAGGCGAAACGCCCTTGATAAATTTATCACCGTGAAAGTAGGATGAAAAACTGTCTTTTCCATACAAAGCATGAATGAGAAAGCCTTTGCCGCCTATTACATTAAAAAAAGTTACTTTCCCACTATTTACACAAGCACTTGGATCGGCACGAGCGCTAGCATTTGTCGCCAATAAAGCCACAAGAAACAAAATGCAACTGCCTAAATTTTTCATTCATCCTTATCCGTTTCTATTTACGCGTCGTCGCTACTAGGCCGCTGCGCGACATGCCATAGCACACCGCTGGGATCAGTCACATAAGCAATCCGAAGCCCCCATGGTTGCATCGCAGGCGCCTTCGGAGGTGATACGCCAAACTGTGTCGGTAAGCCAAGTGCGGAGATATGATTCCACCACGAATCAAGATCATCAACCATCAGTTGCATCATGAAATTCTCTGCCCATTCCTTTTGAAAATACTGCTGTAGGATGAAGCTGCTTGATCCCATCTCGAATATGGCCACTTCACCATCAAGCACTTTGCTAAACCCGAGCGCTTCATAGAAACGCTTGGACACATCAAAGTCTTTGGAGGGGAGAAAGGGCCGCATCACTTCGGTACCAACTGAGATTTTATTCATCGCTTTTTCGCCATTTGATTTAAGACTTCGTTTTGAAAGGCCGCCGATTGTTTCTACATACGTGGCACCGCGGTGTAGATCAGTCAACGCACTCTATCTCTAGGCTGTTCGACCGCCATGTATAGAGATTCTGCCCTACTTCTGCTGCGAAGCCCAAATCAAAGCACCCACAACAGCCAGACCCAATACCACAGCACCTAAAATTTTCCACACGGAATAAGGCCGTTCACCTTGCACTTTGCCTGTCTGGCCATTGACTAAGAAACGATAAACCTTATCACCATAACGATAGGACGATAACCAGATCGGCAGCAATACGTGTTTGAAATGGATATCACTATAGCGTGGGCTCATGCTGCTGATGCGTTGATGATCGCCGCCGATATCGCGACAAATTTCTGCGCGAATGACATTCTCCATTTCCTCGCGTGCCGCGTCGAACCCAGGCTCTAGGCCAACTTGATAGGCTTCAACCGTGAAGCCTGAAACATAGTCATCGCGATAGGCTTGCAGCTTATCTAGTCGCCACGGTGCTAGCTTTGCCGCATATTCTGCAGGTAAAGTGCGTGAACCTAGAACCAGAACGTCATCGAAATCGACATGGACTTGACCAGAGGCTGGGTACCATGCGGTGCGTGTGACGCTACGGGTTTTGGTTTCACCATTTTCACGATAGGTTTCGGTCTCGGTGTAATCAACACCACGTTCACCGAAATACGGCGTGTCGCTAGCGGCATCGTAAGTCCAGTATGGAGTATAGATACCTTTCAAGCCACGCTCAGCGCGATAAGCCTGCTTTAGTGCATTAGGCGCAAACCATAAACCGCCGATCCAATCTGTAAATTTTTGGCGCGCTTCAGCTTCTTTGATATCAAACGCAGCGATCGCTTTAGGCTGAATGATGCGCTGTGAATACGCTTCCGCTGCAATCAAGGGGGCTGCGCAAAACGGGCAGCGGTCTGACACGATATTGGCAGCAAACTGTGATTGCGCGCCACAGGCTTTGCATTTCACTGTTTGCGCGGCGATGCTTGGTTCGTTACCAGCGCGCTCCGCCAAATAAGTAGCGTAATCTAATTCTTCGACTGCCGCAGCAGTCGCTTCAACATCGACTTCAATCGCATTTTGGTGCCCGCAGTATGGGCATTTCAATGCTGACTGTCCCGGTGCAAATTCAAGTTTGGCACCGCACTGGGTGCACGGAAAAGTTTTGGTACTCACCGACTATCCTGATTCAAAATGAAATAAAAAAAAGACGCATACAGGCGCCAGCGCTGTTGCGTCTTTTAAGTATTATTACCGACTGACAATGCCACTCAGCTCGGAATGATTAGACTTGCGGTGGCAGCGGTGGAGGCATCGATGCAAACAAAGCAGCAAGATCAGCTTGGTCTGCTGCCGCTGCCCACCCTGCCATACCTTGACGCCACACCAAAGTGTCACGACGCAAGGTGCCGCCAGCAACTTGTGCTTGCAATCCTGCCATATCAAACGGCCCTGTCTGCGCGCCTTGGTGCGCCACGAAGTAAGCAACGGCCCCAGGTAAGGGTGGTGGTACGGCAGCACCGGGTGCCGCCGCGGGTGATGCTTGGTTTTGAAAGAGATTACCCATACCTTGAGTCAGCATAGAACCGACGCCAACGCCCATCATACCGCCGGCCATGCCTTGATTTTGTGCAGCATCGCGCAGAGCCTGTGCGCCTTGATATTGAGCGAATTGGTTCATGTTGCCGATCACGCGCATTGCACCTTGTTGGTCAATCGCCCGTTCCACTTCTTCTGGCAAACCGATATCTTGTACCTGTACTTCGCACAGTTCTAAACCATAATGCGTGAAGTCGGCAGCGATGCGCTCACGAATGCGTTCACCCACCAAACTGACTTTGCTTTCTAGGTCAATGATAGGCACGCCAATTTCTGGCATGACTTCTTTGATGCGCAGACCAATTTTGCCGCGTAGATTCTCTTCGATATCGTCAGTGGTGAAGTCGGCCTTAGTACCAACTAATTCGATCAATACCGTTTTCGCATCTTGAATGCGCAAAGTATAGATACCAAACGCCGTGACGCGCACCACGCCAAACTCTGGGTCGCGCATGGTCGCTGGGCCTGCTGTGCCCCACTTCAAGTTGGTGAAACGTGTGGTGTTGAAGAAGTAGACTTCGGCTTTGAATGGGCTATCAAAACCATATTTCCAACCTTTAATGGTACTCAGGATCGGCATGTTTTGAGTGGTCAACTCGTACATACCGGGTTGGAACACGTCAGCGATTTGCCCTTTACCAAGCTGACCTTCATTGACGACTACCGCAACTTGGCCTTCACGCACGGTGAGCTTGGCGCCCATTTTGATCTCGTTTTGATAGCGCTCAAAACGATGCACCATGATGTTAGGACTATCATCTAACCATTCGATGATGTCGATAAACTCGTGCTTTAACTTATCCCAAATACCCATGCCATGCTCCTCGAAACTGTGAAGAAAGTCGACACCTAAGCCAAGCAAAACCTAGCTTACGCAGATTGGCATCAAGTATTGCTGAATATAGGCATTTGTACAAGAAAAATTCTGCAAGGAGATTTCAGCCAGAAAGTTTCGTTGAGTGAATAGCGACAGCGCCAATCAATCGAGGAAGTCAGCGTATTCCTTATGCGTGTAGCCCTTAAGCTTAACCCATGGCAATTGTGTTTGGGTATTCGCTGCGATTTTGACCTCTACACTTTGATAGAAAGTGCCAGCGCGGTCTCCGCTTTCGACCTTCAGAGGGATTTGCTTCTGCGCGTGCCACAACACTTTTTGGAAGATGCCATTTTTCTCGCGCTCATACCAAATCGCACCATCCACACCGGAAGGGCTTGAGCTTGGCTTCATACTCTTCAGAAGTTGCGGGTCGATCAGGTAATAACTGTTTTCCCATGAGCCGTCAAAGTTCACGTTATTAAATTCGGAAGCTGGCACGCTGACAGTCATTTTTTCTGCTCTATCGATAAACTCAATACGTGCCTTACCATTTTCTAATTGCACGTGACGTGGAATCAATACAGGGTTGAAATGCTTATGCTCTGTCAGCTTTTCATTTTGATGGTGATGAGAGACCTTCTTGATCTCAGGCCCTTGGTTCACTCTCGCTGTAGCCTGAGGCAGAACACGCTCGAGCCAGACGTGACCAGCGCGACGCAACATCTTATCTTGATAACGCGCTTCGCGGCTAACACCTTCCGCGGTCAATACTTTGCTGTAATAGCTAATCTGCAGATCCAAATCTGGCGCAGCTGTTGGTGTTTGTGCAGAACTCGTTCCTGAACACAAACCGACGACAACCATGAGTGCAGCTATTGCACCATGAGACATCAACTTCAGATACTTTTGCATCATTTACTCACACCAAAAAAGCCCGATGTCATGACAGGCATGACATCGGGTAAAACAGGAACTCAAATTCGGCTAGCGTGGCAAATACAGCCCGCCACCGCTAGAACAACAAGCTTTAGAAACCAAATGCTGTTTTCAATAAGCTGAACACTTTGGTATTATCAATTGTGCCCTTGAATAACTTGGCGTTGACGCCAGTTGCAAACAATTTCACGTCGCCACCACCATGGGTTTCGCTCGATAAACGCACACCGGTTTCTTGCAAATAATTGTCAGCCAAGACGGTTGCGCTATCGAGATTCGCACGACGATCTGGACGATTTGGACCGTTACCAAATACTAAGGTCGTGTAAGTGTTACCATCAGCATCTTTGGTAGGCTGGCCTGTTTTGTAGTCGCGATTGATATCCAAAATAGGATTGCCTTTTTTACCGTAACCATTGAAGGCCAATGTATGGTCGTGGTCTGCCGTAACGACGATCAAGGTGTTGGCCAGCGTTGGGTCGGTCAACTTGGCTTTATCCAATGCCGCTTTGATCGCGTCATCGAACGCAATGGTGTCAGCCAAAGCACGTTTCGCGTTGGTGCCATGCAAAGCGTGATCGATACGGCCACCTTCTACCATCAAGAAATAGCCATTGCTGTTTTGCGACAACAAATCCATGGCTTTGACTGTCATTTCAGCCAAGCTAGGTTGGTTAGCACCTTCACCGACTGGCGGGTTAGCAGTACGGTCGAGCTCATATTCAAGATGACTTTTACTGCTGAACAAACCAATAAACTTCTTGCTGTTCGGTGCTGCAGCCATTTCCGCTTTTGTCGCGGCCACGGTATATCCCTTTGCTGCTAATTCCGCTAACAAATCACGACCATCCGCACGACCTGTTTTGTTGCTTGTCGCATTGAATGGCGTGAAGTGGTTACGGCCACCACCCATTAATACATCAACGCCATCGGCCAATGCCGCGTTGTAACCAGCGCCGCCAGGTACAGCTTGCGCAGCGATATGATATTGCGCGTTGCGGTTACAGATGTGGGAATAAGTCGCAGCTGGGGTCGCATGCGTCAATTCCGTCGTTGTAATTGAACCTACCGCTTTGCCCTTTGCTTTCGCCAATTCCAAAATGGTTGGTACAGATGTGCCATTGCCAGTGGCAGCACAGTTGTTGACGCCAAGATTACCGTTCGCGTCTTTACCTGGCGGCGTTGCGACTGTCTCTGGTGACATCGACAGCACTTCGTTATTCATCTTCACGCCCGTCATATAAGCGGCCATCGATGGTGCACTGTCTGTTGTTTGCGCATCGTTGGAGAAAGTTTTGATACGAGCGGTGCGTTCCAATTTATCCATCGTCAAACTGCCGTCTTCACCGTATTTATAGATGCGAGACGCCGTAATCGTGGATGGGCCCATGCCATCGCCGAGGAAGAAGATAACGTTTTTCGCGGTACTTTGGGCAGATGCCACTTGCGCGAAGCTCAATGCCAACAGGGTGGCAATCATATGTCGTTTCATTTTTGTATTCCGTGTAATAAGTTGGTTCAAAGTGAGAGAGTTAAATGCATGCGGATTACAAACCGACAGCCGCTTTCACTAAGCTATAAACTTTGGTGTTATCAATCGTGCCCATGAAAGTGTCAGCACCTTTGCCAATTGCACCGAGGAAGACATCGGTACCACCATGGGTTTCACTACCAGCAGCTACACGAACGACTGCTTCTTGGTGATAAGTATTAGCGCTAGTCGCTGTTTCATCAAATCCGACCAAGATAGAGCGTGGTCCTTGCGTGCGGTTCTCACCATTTCCGAAACCAATGATGGAATAAGGCATGCCGTCCATATCTTTATCTGGTACACCCGTGACGTAGTTCTTCACTACACCTAAAACACCAGGGTTGGTCGCCGATGTTTTGCCTGTGCGTTTGGCATAGCCATTCAAGACCAAAGTGTGGTCATGGTCGGCCGTCACCACGATCAAGGTGTTTTTCAGATCAGGATCCGCAATTTTTGCTTTGGCGATCGCTGCTTTGATTGCATTATCAAATGCCACCATATCGTGCAAAGCTTTCTTCGCTGTGGTTTCATGCAAAGCGTGGTCGATACGGCCACCTTCCACCATCAAGAAATAACCCTTGGAATTTTTGCCGAGCACGTCCATCGCTTTGGTCGTCATTTCGGCCAAACTTGGTTCCTTGGCTGGATCTCGATCGAGGTCATAGCTCATGTGGCTTGATGTGAACAAGCCGAATAAACGATCTGTTTTGCTCGCATCGATTGCTGCCAACTCCGCTTGCGTACCTGCGTATGCGTAGTTCTTCGCTTTCATTTCAGCCACAAGGTCACGTCCATCCGCGCGTTTGCCGCCGTCTTTGAATGGAATGAAGAATTGCTTACCACCGCCGAGCAAGACGTCGAGGCCAGTTGTACCCAAGGCGTTGTTATAGCCTGTACCGCCTGGAACTACGGCTGCAGCGATATCGTTTTCTAAATCACGATGGCAGATATGGGAATAAGTCGCTGCAGGTGTTGCGTGCGTCACGCGAGTTGTTGTCACCACACCAGTCGACAATCCTTTTGCCTTTGCAGCTTCTAACAGAGTTGGCACTGCCGTGCCATTTCCTGTGCCACAGTTATTGGCCAACTTATTACCATTAGCATCGACACCAGGGTCTTTGGCGATCGTCTCTGACGACATAGAGATCACTTCATTATTCATTTTGACGCCGGTCATGTAGGCCGCCATCGATGGCGCGCTGTCGGTAACTTGCGCATCATTTGAAAATGTTTTTACAAACGCTGTCTCTGGCAGAGTGTCGACTGTCAACTCTCCATCTTCGCCTACCGCATAAATACGAGCCGCGGTCATGGTGGTCATGCCCATGCCGTCGCCAAGGAAAAAAATCACGTTTTTCGGCGCTTCCGCGACTGGCGTCACAGGTACAGGGTCAGCAACTTTATCGCTCTTGCCGCAGGCAGCAAGCGCCAAACTTACGGCAGCGGTCAGTGCTACCAACACAAGCTTATTTGATTTCATTTGTTTCATTCCTGGTGGACTAAAAGTCGAGAATGTAACAAGGTGATGTGACACGAGCGTGACGCTCTGATCAAAGCACAAAATTAGAGGAATCGATCTAATTGTTAGATACCACCTTCTTTTTTGAGTGTTCACGCGCGATCTTCGTCCATCTTCATGACAGAGAGCGAAATGACAATTCTATGCAGCAACGTCAGAATTGTGCGACACCGAGTGTCGCATACCAGTCATGATAATTTGTTTGCATTGCTGAAAAAACATCGATGTGTTATGTTTCATGTTGCCAATAAATCATATCCAGAAAACATCATGGCACGTTGCCGAAATGACATAGATCATAGGCATTAAACTCATCTTACATTTCAATAAAAAAATGAGACATACCAATAGTACGGCCCGGGGGGGGTCTATTAACGAAAGGATCGGTCACGTCTATAGTTCATTGTCTAAGTCACACAAAAAGACAGCAGACTATGTCGTCGCCAATGCTTTTCGCGCCGCAACCATGTCCATCGACGAACTTGCCCATGCGGTAGGGATTTCGAATGCGACAGCAAATCGTTTTGCTCGCGCACTCGGTTTCGATGGTTATCCACAATTTCGTGCTGAGCTCGTTCACGGTTTTGAATCAATGATGGCACCCGCCGAAAAGATTCAATTTGCCGCCGATCGTCCAGTGACGTGTGCCGATATTTTTGCTCGCTGTCTTGAGGAGGACATCAGCAATTTGGAAGCCACTCGTCGTATCATGAATCCCGAAAACTGTGAACGAGCTGTGCGCCTCATTCTCAATGCTGAACGTATCTTCATCATTGGCTATGGCGCTAGTTCTTTTCTCGGTGGTTTGATGGGGCATTCGCTTGCACCTTATTGCAAGAGCGTGCACTACAACTTGGGGTCCGGTGGCGCTGGGCATATCGCTAGCCAGCTCTTCAACTACAGCGAGAATGACTTGGTGATTGGGATTTCATTCCCCCAATACGCAACCGACACGATCACTCTGTTGAAACAAGTACGCGATAATCGTGTGCCGATTATCGCTTTGACTGATGCGCCAAGTTCACCGATTGCACAACTCGCCAATTTGACCTTATATGGCCAAACGCAAAGCAGCAGTTCTGCCAGTTCCGATGGTGCGGCTTTGTGCTTAATCGAAGCATTGTGCAACGCGGTAGCATATCAAACCAAACAGGTGAAAGAAGCGCCGTCGGGTATCGATGAATTTGTGATGCCTTGGCTACACCACAGCAATGGACAAGCAAATCGACGTTAATGCTTGTAAGTTCATATGCGAGAGATCTCCACATCCAAAAGGAGGCGGAGATCTCGTGATGTCTCTTCAAAAGTCTTGATCTAGATCAGTGAGGCCATTCTGGTTTCCCTTATGATCGAACTCAGAACTTTTTAAACGAGGAGAACACATGCAAGTTGAACATCATCCCCTGTCAGCAGAATTCCCAGAATTCAAAGAGAAAATCCATGCATTGAAAATGACCAATGCCCACTTCTCGAAACTGTTTGAGGAATATCACGACGCGGATAAAGCCATCAACCGCGCTGAAAATGGCGTTGAACACTTGGCCGATGCTGCATTGGAAAATCTGAAAAAGATTCGCATTACCTTGAAAGATCAAATCTTCCAAATTCTGCAAACAGCCAGCGCTTGATTCGCTGCTTGTTGAGGCGACATACAAAACAAGCGAACTACGGTTCGCTTGTTTGTTTTCATAGATCGCAAATTCGATGGCAACTACTTTTGGCGTTTATCCCGAAACACGTTCTTGTCTTGATAAAACGCAGCATCTTGTCCAGCGCACCACTTCGGCACTCCCAGTACTGGCAATGGGGTATAGTCATTGGTCGTTAAATCGTGTTGCTGTAGTTGCGAACTCACTGCAGTATCGATCCACGCACTTTGCTGCTCAGTGTTCAGACGAAAATACTCGGGCTCTACCCACACCACCCAGCTATGCGCGGTAATGCCTTTGTATGGCTGCACCAACTTCTCCATCAGGGCATGGCCAAAGCTCCAGACTTGTACTTTTGACCCAAACAGCGGCGCCCCTTTATACAAGGCGGCCTGCCATTGATGTTGCTGTAATTGTGCCAGTACTTGCTTGCCCTGCTCGGAATTTTCTATCACCAGCAAAGCAGCATTCTCATCGAAGATGGTAGCTGCATCGCGTGCGGGGCCACGAGATTTTCCTATACCGAGTGCAGCGATTTGTGCCGCTTGCAAGGCGTTCAGTTGCCGCTTAATTTGTGGGAAGCTTAGCCACACTAAGGCATTAAAAAAATCATGGAGATTTTCCCGGGTCGGCACCTTACCGGTCGCGCTGATATGCGCCTCGTAAGCGACGCCCTCGGGCAATTCTTCCTGCGTGATGAAACACAGTGGAAGTCCTTGATGATTACTTAAGCCGCGCTGCCTTGCTTCTGCGTTTAAGGCATCTCGCCAATTGTGTTGTGCGAGTACTCGTTGGGCTGCGGGCAAGACTGCAGCATACCAAGGCTGAGCCCAATCGATGCCGCTATAGAAATGCACTTGCTCGGATTTCTGCATAGGTTTAGCCCAAAACCAGCGAGCTTAAGCAGTCACTTTCCATGACATTTGCTCGCCCGCATTTAAAGGCACCAAACTACCATCGAGATAAGCCAATTCGTTCGGCAAGGTCCAGGCTTCACGTTTTAAAGTCAGGGTCGATGTGTTACGCGGCAAGCGGTAAAAATCAGGGCCATTCAAGCTCGCAAATGCCTCTAGTTTATCCAGCGATCCGACTTGATCAAATGCTTGCGCGTACAACTCCATCGCATGCAATGCGGTGTAGCATCCAGCACAGCCGCAGGCATGCTCTTTGAGACCCTTGGCGTGAGGAGCCGAGTCAGTACCGAGGAAGAAACGTGGGCTACCCGAAGTCGCTGCTTTGACCAATGCTTGACGATGCGTTTCGCGTTTCAACACAGGCAAGCAATAGTAGTGTGGGCGAATCCCGCCCTTAAAGATTTCATTGCGGTTGTACAGCAAATGGTGAGCGGTGATCGTGGCGGCGATTGGGCCATCCGCTTCCGCCACATAGGCGGCCGCATCAGCGGTCGTGATGTGTTCGAACACCACACGCAGTTCTGGCATATCCGCGCGCAAAGGTTTCATCACGGTGTCGATAAATACAGCTTCACGATCGAATAAATCGATCTCAGGGCTTGTGACTTCACCATGCACCAAGAATGGCATGCCGACTTCTTGCATCATTTCCAAAGTCTTATAGCATTTGCGTAAATCAGTCACGCCGGCGTCAGAGTTGGTCGTCGCGCCGGCTGGATACAGTTTCACCGCATGGACAAAGCCGCTGTCTTTCGCACGACGAATTTCGTCAGGCGGCGTGTTATCGGTCAAATACAAAGTCATCAAAGGCTCAAACTGCATGCCCTCTGGCAGCGCTGCCAAAATGCGTTGACGATAAGCCGCAGCTTGCTCAGTGGTTGTCACTGGTGGCTTCAAGTTCGGCATCACAATCGCCCGAGCGAATTGCGCGGCAGTGTGCGGCAAAACGGTTTTCAGCGCATCACCGTCGCGCAGGTGGAGGTGCCAGTCATCTGGACGGGTGATGGTGAGTTCTTGGATACTGGCTGTCATGATTGCTCGCTAAAGAAATGGCGCGGCGGAGTAGATCCGCCGGCGAATAAAGACGAAAGCCGTATTTTACCGTTTTTGAACGCTAAAAGCCTGGTTTTGGCACAGAATGCCAAGCGATTGAGAAAAGGCGGGAGTAATAATGCACCCTAAAACTTAGTGTAAAACCTTGTCAGATGGCACACGCATGCTGTCGCGCAGTAAAAAACTCATGGGCAAACCCAATTTTGTTCGACCATCTGGCAAAGTTTGCATAAACCATTTGTCATACATTTTACTGAGTTCAGCTTCCAGCATCAGCCGCGCGATCTCTTTATCGACGATGGCTTTCAGCGCAAGATCGTCTTTTCCCAACATGATCGCTTGTGCCTCGATCGCAATACCATCTGCTGCCAGTTTCCACGCATCTGGCATAGCACTCGCCGATTTCATTGCGGCGAGCGTCACTTCATCAGCGACCAAGGCATCGACCTGCCCCGCTTCCAGTAAGCGCAGTGCCTCGCGCGTATTCGGAGCCTCAGACAAGTTGAACTCTTTAAAGTTGACGCGATTTGAATCGCGCATCGCAACGGTGGCCGCCGAGCCACGAATCACCAACACTCGCTGAGCTTTCAGGTCGCTCCAATTTTTAAGCTTGGAATCGTGACGAACCATAAAACGGGTGGAATTGAAAAAATACGGAATCGAAAATTGCGCTAACTTTCTCCGTTCTGCGGTACTCGCGGTAGCGCCACATTCGAGATCAGCCCGCCCTTCGCTAATGGCAGACATTCGATTAGCGCTATTCACTAACAGATAACTGACAGTCAACTGCGGCAACTTCAGCTCGCGCTTAAGCCGTTCAACTACCTTGGCGCAAACATCCAATGCGTAACCGATAGGCTTACTATCTTCAGAAAGATAAGACAAAGGCAGCATCGCTTCGCGATGGGCAATGACGATGTTTTTAGATTCTTTAATACGACTCAAGCTATCAGCGGACGCATTCACGCTCCAGCATGACAAAACCAAAAGACAAAACAACTTCAACACGGCATTCCTCTACACAATACGATTGCGGGGGTATTCTACACGGCTTAAGAAAATTGTTTTGGAAGGAAGAATTTCGTTGCAATGTTTGATGAAAGAGTACAAAGCAAAGTCACTGGGCTCCTGCCTACGCAGGAGCGACAACGAAGAGAGGCTGAATCCGAAAACGCGGTGCAAACAAGCATCTGCAACGCCGAAATGCACACGAAAATCGGATTCAAATTGAGCCAAGAGAAATTCGATTCTCGGGATGCTGTACTAGGCCACCTCTACAAAGGCACCGCAGCAATACTCGAGTATTGCGAGTACAAGCAACAAGGCACAGCACCCACCAACCGGATCTAATTTGGGCCAGCAGAAATTCGATTCTCGGGATGCTGTGCTAGGCCAGCTCTACAAAGGCGCCGCAGCAATACTCGAGTATTGCGAGGACAAGCAACAACGCACAGCGCCCGAAAATCGGATTTGAATTGAGCCAAGAGAAATTCGATTCTCGGGATGCAGTTCAAGGCGCAAAGCGCAGCAATATGCCGATATTGCGAGCATTTGCAACGCCGAAATGCGCCCGAAAATCGGATTTATCGCCGCGCTCAATTATGGATAGAGGCCTCGCACCTCACGCGCTTGTAGAACTCGCGTACAAGCAATAATAAACGCCGCAGTACGCAAAGAAACGTTCTTGTCTTCTGTGACCTGCCATACAGAATTGAAGGCTTCTTTCATGATGCGGGTTAAGCGATTATTGATTTCTTCTTCAGTCCAGAAATAACTAGAGAAATCTTGTACCCATTCGAAGTAGGAAACCGTTACACCACCTGCATTGGCGATGACGTCTGGTACCACCAACACACCACGGTCACGCAAGATATCATCGGCTTCTGGTGTGGTTGGACCGTTCGCACCTTCCAAGATGATCTTAGCAGTGATCTGATTCGCATTGGCTTCTGTGATTTGCTGTTCCAAGGCTGCTGGAATCAAGATATCGCATTGCACTTTCCAGAATTCATCGTTCGGCAATACTGCTTCTGCACCAGGGAAACCAGCAACGCTGCCATTGCTTGCCACGTGATCGAGCAACTTCGGCACATCCAAACCATTGGAGTGGAAAATCGTGCCGCCATGATCTTGCACTGCGACGACTTTGGAACCTGCTTCTGCGAACAAACGCGCAGCGATACCACCGACGTTACCAAAACCTTGAACGGCAATCTTAGCGCCAGCAATTGCTAGACCGCGTTTGGCAGCAGCTTCACAACCAACCACATACACGCCGCGACCTGTTGCTTCGCGACGACCCAAGCTACCACCCAAAGAAATTGGCTTACCTGTCACCACACCTGTCGCTGTACGACCTTCGTTCATGGAGTAGGTATCCATCATCCATGCCATGGTCTGCTCATTGGTATTGACGTCTGGTGCTGGGATGTCTTTATCTGGGCCAATGATGATACCGATTTCGGATGTATAACGACGCGTCATACGCATCAATTCGCCGCGTGACAAAGTCTTAGGGTCAACGCGGATACCGCCTTTTGCGCCGCCGTAAGGAACGTTGACTGCAGAGTTTTTGATCGTCATCCATGCAGACAAAGCCATCACTTCAGACAACGTCACGTCTTGGTGGAAACGCACGCCACCCTTACCTGGACCACGTGAGGTATTGTGTTGCACGCGATAGCCTTCAAAGTGCGCAATAGTACCGTCATCACGTTCGATAGGAACGTCAACCACCAAGATACGTTTTGGGCGCTTCAAGGTTTCCACCCAACGCGACAAGTTGCCGAGGTAAGGCGTAACGCGGTCGATTTGTTCGAGGTACACATTCCATGGACCTGTCGCGTGTGGGGTTAAGTATGACGGGATTTGGTGATTGCTAGACATGGTCAGTCTCTTCTTTTCTAGAAGCCTTGATGCATCAAGCACAACAGGGCTAGGTTCTTGGTGAATAATTTCTTGTGATTTAGGCTTATGCACAACTGCGCGAAGAGGCGAACACCACATTGCCAGCGTTTGTTTTACATGAAGCCTTTCATATTATTTTTTGCTTAGCTCCAAAACTTGCGCCACGATTCGCACGCACGATCAGAGAAAAGGCAGCGCATCTTAAGGCAAGTGGTATCGCGTCCTCCAATGCTTTGTTTGCATTTATCTATGCACATAATGCATAACCTTGAAAATCGCCGGTTTTTCGCTAGGCAGACAGCGACGATCAAGATGAAAATGAATGAAGAAGAAGGCGCACTGACGCTCCCCAGCTGAATCGCGCACCAATTGGTATTAGCGGTGCTGCCCTATAGGATCAAACGGGCATATCCAAATCGCTCATAAAAAAAACGGTTGCAACCGAAGGCGGCAACCGTTTTTTCTCATTTTTTGCTCATCCAACTTAGGCTGAGCGAGTCAATCTAGGTCTAGTAATTTTTGGGGATACAACCCGTTGGCAAACGAGTATTCGGATTTGCAGGATCGTAAAAAATACAAGGCTGGCCAATCGGCACCGCGGGACCGGTTTCGATCGGACCTTGTGGATTTGATGGACCTATTGGTGTGCCTGGGCCTACGGGCCCTATTCCACCACCATTGCGAATGATGCCTGCCATCGCCGAACCTGCGCACAAGCTAATCAAAGCAATCGCGATTAATTTCTTTTTCATGATGAAGCTCCCTAAGTAAATTGGCTGGGCCAATGGTCTGACCGTGCCATTCAAAAAATACGCACATCAAGCGATGTGTCACGGCGCTCACCTTAAGGGAAAAGCGCATGCGTAAAAAGCTCGTTTTTTTGATGCCGACCATAAGAAAGCCTTACGATGCCCGAGAGAAACAAGGTGACGACGGTTCTACAACAGTCCGAAGAATACGCCCGCGAGATTAACAATTGTTTTCATTTTTTTATTCCTTTTTAGCTAATACTAGGGCCTTGTCTTTTACTTTGATCTGCGCAAATCATGGACAGTCGCTTTTTGAAAAGTCTCATCGCAGTGATCGATAGCGGCTCGATCGCCGAAGCCGCACGCCTTGAACATCTCACTGCAGCCGCGATTAGCCAACGAATCAAAGCCTTGGAAATCGAACTCAATGTTGAACTACTTTGCCGAAACGGCCCCAGTGCCAAAGCCACCGAAGCCTGTTTGCGCATTTTGCCGCGCGCACGCCAGATCGTCGCGGAAGTCGCCTCACTGAAGGCCGATATCCAAAACGCGGAGCTCGCTAGCACATTGCGACTCGGGCTTATTCCTTCACAACTAAGCGCGGGCTTCCTCAATAAAATTGATCGCTTGCATCAGGCATTTCCTTTTACCCGCGTGAGCCTGTCGCAAAATACTTCACGCCTACTGTACGCAAGTTTGGTCAAGGGCGAACTCGATGCTGTGATCATCGAAGAGCCCGATTTTGAACTGCCAAAAACCATAGAAGCATTTCTACTGCGACGTGAACCTTTAGTACTGCTCAGCAAAGAGCCACCGCAGGGCGATCTCGACGATTACCTGCGCAGTCATCGTTACATCGAATACTTACCCGATCCCTTTATCGCAAATATCGCCGAGCAATACCTGAGTAGCAAACAACTACAGCTGAAATCAAGCTGTGATACTGGCTCTTTGCAAGCGATCAAAATGATGGTGGCTGATGGAGGTGGCGTGAGCCTCGTGCCACGTTGGCAGGACCTTGATGAAATAGGCGATGATTGCGTAATGACGACTATTCCTAACATCAATCTCGCGCGCAATATCGTGTTATTGGTAGCCAAAAGTTACGGCAAGCCTGATCTATTCGAACAGCTACACCTGCTCCTGAGAACAGGGCAAACTCAGGCTGAACCGACGCAGCCTGAGCGATGCACGATGCAAGTTAGGCTTGCGGTGGCGTGATTTGATTTGCTGCAGTCGGGCTAGTATCGCTCGATAGCAAGGCCCACAAAGAATAGGCACCGATTAGCGTGCCGAGTGGGAATCCAAGCAAAAACAAAATATTACTGATGATGAGCCAAATGCGTGCCCCAGATGACCCACGCAAATACAAAATTCCTGCGACGATGTCGGCAACCGCAAAGAAGCCTACGAAGAAGAAAATGAAGGTACCAAGGATAGCAAACACTCCAGTTACAGTTGCATCACCGACAAATGCCGCGACACCACCCAGAAAAAGAAAAACCACCAGCATCACGACTAGGCTAATTGCACCTAAAACGATGGATAACCAAGCGGCGATCTGTTTGTGAATATTCATCCTGCTTTATCCTTCTAAGAAAAGTTTGATTCAATACAGTTCTTTGTATTGTTTTTAGACGATACATCGTCCACGAAAACCACGAGCAGCATAATACGACTCGGCGCCATTATGATAGACAAAAACTTGATCATATCGACGATCGCAAAATAAAGCGCCACCTAACTTGCGCACCGCTTCAGGTGTCTGCACCCAGCTCGAGGTCTTTTTATCGAATTCGCCTAGTGTTTGCAAATGTCGATATTCCACTTCACTTAAGATCTCAACCCCAAGTTCTTTGGCTAACTCAATCGCACTGCCACGTGGTTTGTTTTCTTTGCGCGCATCAAGTGCAGCCTTGTCATAGCACAGGCTACGGCGTCCAGCTGGACTCTCGGCTGCACAATCGGCGAACACAAACTCACCACTCTCTTCGATCTGCGCCAAGACATCAGGCTCACCGCCACTGTCTTCCATGTGCCTTAATACCTGCATTTTTTGCGGCGATGCACGTAAGCGCTTTTCCACTTCTACCCATGAAATTTGGGGATGGCGGTTCATGTGTTTCTCAAATCGCGTTTGTAAAATTTGTTTTAGTGAATCATCAAATTGGCTCATTGGCTTATCCTTTTTTATTCGATGCCATTCACAAACAGATTGGCGTTTTCTTCATCGTTGCGATTTCACTGTCTTTGACTTACTACTGAGTTGAGATTTCTGTGCCAAGTAGTCCCATAACTTTGCCACGACCGCTTTTCCAGGCCTTTGCTCTGAAGGCCGTTCACGATACAAACGAATTTCCATGCTGACTTCCCAAGCATCAGATCCACCATCTGCGCGCGCCAATTGTTTCTGTTTTAGTTCACGCACCACGGCGGACTCAGGCAAGAAGGCCACACCACGCCCCTCCAGCGCCATCATCTTTAGACCTTCTGCCATATCGGTTTCATAGCACTTATCAAAATGTAGCGCTTGTCGTGTTTGGTTGAGGATCAAATCAACCATGCGACCTAAATAAGCATTGTTTGCGTAGGCCAAGAAGGGAAGTGGCTCCTCTATCGTACCTGGCAAGATGAAGTCGGGCACAGCATTTTTATCGCAGCGAGAATAGGCGCGCAGCGCTTCTGTCCCCATGCTAATCATGTCGTACTGCGCGGGGTCGAGTAACAACGGCTGTTGCGGATGGTGGTAGCACAGCATCAAATCACATCCGCCTTCGGCCAAACTCATCACCGCATCGTGTACATTGAGCGCCAGCAGTCGGCTATTGATATCGCCGAAATTCTTTTGCAATTCCGTCAGCCATTTAGGAACAAAGGTCAGCGATAACGTGTGCGGTACAGCGAAATCCACGGTCGTTTGTATCGACGTACGTTTACCGCGTAACAGGGCACGTGCATTATTAATTTGTCCGAGCATAGCGATCGCTTGCTCGAAGAAAATCTCACCAGCATTGGTTAAGCGCGTGGGGTAAGAAGTACGATCGATTAAGTCGGCTCCTAGCCAAGCTTCCAGCGATTGAATGCGACGCGAAAAGGCGGGTTGCGTGACATGGCGCAACTCTGCCGAGCGACTGAAACTATTGGTCTCTGCGAGAGAGACGAAATCTTCAAGCCATTTGGTTTCCATAGTATTGAGGACTCACTTTGGTTTTCGACAACGACAGTAATATCATCAGGTTTCAAGGACTTCGTTCATCACTTCCTCTTGCACGCCTCCATGTTGCTGACGTTCCCACATTTGCGCATAAGCGCCGGCGGCAGCAATTAATTCCTGATGTGTACCTCTTTCGATGATACGACCTTTATCCATCACCAAAATCTGCGCGGCATCAACGATCGTCGACAGACGATGGGCAATCACCAAACTCGTACGGCTCTTCGCAATTTGTTTTAACTGTGCTTGGATCAATTGTTCCGATTTCGAATCTAAAGCCGAGGTCGCCTCATCGAAGATCAACATCGCGGGATTCTTCAACAAGGTACGTGCAATCGCCACCCTTTGCTTTTCTCCGCCAGATAATTTCAAGCCGCGTTCACCGACCATGGTTTCATAGCCGTCAGGCAGACTCTCAATGAACTCATGAATATACGCCGCCTTCGCTACCGCGATGACTTCATCTTGCGTTGCTCCTGGCTTGCCGTAGGCGATATTGTAAGCAATCGTATCGTTGAACAAGACAGTATCTTGCGGCACGATACCTATCGCTTGTCGCAAAGAATGCTGGGTGACGTCCAGGATGTTTTGTCCATCGATGGTGATCTGCCCAGATTGAATATCGTAGAAGCGAAACAGCAAGCGGGATAAAGTTGATTTGCCCGAGCCGCTATGCCCTACTACTGCCGTGGTGGTTCCTGCTGCGATCGTAAAATCGACATCATATAAGATCT
>CANHZI010000083.1 GCA_947464955.1 Oxalobacteraceae bacterium | reverse complement strand
TTGCTGCAAAGCCTGTAGCATTTTGGCGACAGGAATTGATGGCTTTATCTATTGATTTCTCTAAAGCAAGTATAGAATTTCCTCATGACTCATCACTATGACAGCACACCCATCGTTGCGATCGCCACTGCACCAGGCCGAGGCGGAATAGGCGTTGTTCGCATTTCGGGCAAAGACCTCAGCGGCATTACACAAGCACTCTTCGGCAGTACGACACTGAAGCCGCGCCATGCGACCTATCTCGACTTCACACAAGTCGATGGCACCGTCATCGACCAAGGTTTAGCGATCGCCTTTAAAGCACCGCATTCCTACACCGGTGAAGATGTGTTGGAACTGCAAGGCCACGGTGGCCCTGTCGTCATGCAAATGTTACTCAGTCGCTGCTTGGAAGCTGGCAAAGAACAAGGATTGCGTTTAGCCGAACCCGGTGAATTTACACAACGCGCCTTCATGAACGACAAGCTCGACTTAGCCCAAGCGGAGGCGGTTTCGGATTTGATCGAAGCCTCAACCGAAGCCGCTGCGAAATCCGCATCGCAATCGATGTCTGGTGCTTTCTCTAAAGTGATTCACACCTTAGTCGAGAAGGTCGTGCATTTGCGCATGCTGGTGGAAGCCACGTTGGATTTTCCGGAAGAGGAAATCGACTTCTTGGAAAAGTCCGATGCGCGCGGTCAACTCGCAGAAATTCAAAAATCCTTGCGCGCCGTATTCGAACAAGCAGCACAGGGCGCTTTACTGCGTGAAGGCTTGAACGTGGTATTGGCAGGGCAACCGAATGTGGGTAAATCTTCTTTGCTGAATGCTTTAGCGGGCGATGATATTGCTATCGTCACGCCGATTGCTGGCACCACGCGCGACAAAGTCACCGAGACCATTCATATCGAAGGTATCCCGCTTAATATCATCGATACCGCAGGTATTCGTCATGATCACGATGAGATTGTGTACGACGACCAACCGGTGAATAAAATCGATGCGGTTGAACGCATTGGTATCGAACGCACCTGGGCAGAAGTACAAAAAGCCGATGTGATCTTGCATCTGCTCGATGCCAGCCGCGGCCCAACGCGCGCCGATGAAGAAATCGCGGAACGCTTTCCGGCAGAGGTTCCTGTGATTTGCGTGTGGACCAAAATCGATATCTCCGGCCATCACGCCAGTGTGGATACCGTCAACGATTTAACGCAAGTGTATTTGTCGGCACAAGAACATTTGGGTATGGATTTACTGCGCCAAGAATTGCTGCGCATAGCAGGCTGGCAGCAAACAGGCGAATCTCTCTACCTTGCGCGTGAACGTCATCTGGTTGCACTCAAACATGCGCATGAACATTTAGAGCAAGCGGCTGAATACGCCGCACAAAATGATCAATCGCTCGATCTATTCGCCGAAGAGCTACGCCTGACGCAAGATAGACTCAACAGCATCACCGGCGAATTTACCTCAGACGACTTACTCGGTGTGATCTTCTCGCGCTTTTGTATTGGTAAATAGCATGATTAAAATGGATTTGATGCAAACGAAAGCCGCTTGCATCAATCCACTTTAAAAGAATTTCTCTTCGCTCTGCTCGACACGTTTTAGCGTAAACAAATCATTAAACACAAGTCGACTTGGGGTGCAGCCTTCTGGGAAGTGCTGCATGAAATCGAAACGCATATCAGCAGAGTGCTCGCTCAAATAGCGTTCGTAGTCTTCTTGGGTTTCGGCTTGGTAGCAAGTGCGATAGAGGGTTTCCGTCGCTTGATCAAAACGGATCGTGACAAAGCAACCGGTTGCCATAATTTCGGGCAAATGTTTGTCGCGCATGTATTGTTCAAAGGCGCTCACTAGGTCGGGGCGCACTTCTACACTGACTTCGTAAAAAACCATACTTTACTCTTTGTGTTTGTTGATCTTTGGCTCGCTAATCTTCAACTCCCGCTTTTCCCACAGAGCAAACCGACGCCAGTATCTAGTTTGCTCTAGGGGTAGTCAACCGACCTAACTATTGTTGACATTCGTTACAACATTCTCGATCGCACCCATTTGCTTACCCAATAGACGGCCTAGTTGTCGTCCGATTCCATCTCAGCTGGTGCGATCACTTTACTACGGTCTTTATCAACCTGCGCTTTGAGCCTATCGGCGGCTTGGGTGAAATGTTCGACATCTTCATCTTGTGCCACATGCAGACCCGGTGCCAGCAAATCACCCATATATACTTCATCGGCAAAACTGCCGCTGTTTCTCTGATGAGTCATCAATATTAGGCCTGAACCTAAGGCTGAACAGAACAGACACACCATCAATAATCTACGCGTGTATCGTCGCTTAATCGTACTCAAGTGTAAATAGATAGCAATCGATAGGCCCAAAATTTCGACATGACTACCATAGCGCGAGAACCATTCCCAGGAAAACATAAACCCAAGAAAAGTCGCCAATGCATTCCACACTTGCAAACCCGTCATGGCGCTAGCAACAATAAACAGATGGCGACCAAACCGTGGCGTGCGTCCGAATAAACGGTTTGCTGCAGCCCAAATTCCGCTCCACAAAATCGCCGCGAGCAAGACTGAAATCACAGCTTGCAGATACACGACTAAATTAAAACCTTCTGTTTGACTCAACCATGTATTGGTCCACGTCAATGCAATGATCATTGCCGCACCTGCAAGAGCAGGCCGCCAACCTTCCCATTGATAATTACTAGTATCGATGGCCTCGGGTTCGACCTCGAAACTCGAACGACGTACACGAACATGGGTTTGCCCCAGCCTCACCACGGTATGCCCCGTCAACTCAATATGCGCCTGACGACGGCCTTGATAGCGTATGCCATTACGACTGTCGAGGTCGCGAATCTGCATATTGCCATCGGCATTTTCCTCGACCACAGCATGACGAGCGGCGACATGTTCGTCGTCAAGAATCACGTCATTGTCATATGCTCGGCCAAGACGGATTGGCAATTGCTCCACGCGAAAGCGCTGCTCCACCTCGCCATTTCTGCTCATGATTTCAACAAAGAAGGGGGCGCTCATTTGGCCGCTCCTTTGTTTTCACCGTGTTTCGTATGAAGCGCAATACTCTTTAGGAATAACTTGGCCATACGCATACCATTTTCGTAAGAGACGCCTCGCGTATCGAGACGGCTTTGCAGTACTTCGCTACTCTGGTCCAAGCTGCTGCTGATAACGATAAAGTCATACAACTCAGGAAATTTACGATAGGCACGCACACATAAAACCGCCCTCATTGATACACCTTCATTTTTTACAAAATCTTCATTGCAAGCTGGTGCGGTAACGCTGGGATGGCGGGTGCTGGCGAAAATCTGATTCTTGAAACGTTCGCTAACCAAGCGCGAAAAGCGCAGGGCGTCGAGTTTCTTCGATTGCAGTAAAGTATGTGCGATCGTGATGTGTCCTGTTTGTAGTTTCCCTGATATGAAGAGAGAAGACTCCATTGCGCAATTCATCTTATCTTCAGAAAAACTACTTTCGTCTTTAGTACTGGAGCTTCCCCAACACCGCATTTGTTCGGACTCTCGCACCGGCACTTGGTATTTACCTAGCGTTTTCAGACTCAAACTATTTTCTAATAATTTGTCGACCATGAAATTTTGATGGGCCAATAATTGACGCCCAACTTCTTCACTGAACGATGTGGGAATTTGTTTTTGCGCCTTCACCCGATTCACCAACTCAACCACAAAACGCGCTGGTACCAAAAAACTCACCAACTCACCATCGGTACGTTTGGCGACGTTCACACCGGCAATCGCGCCTACCCCATTCACATTCGGGCCGCCGCTCATGCCCGCGTTAATCGGACCTGTGAACAAAAATTGATCGTAAAACGCACGGGCGATAACGCCGTTGTAAGCACCTTCAGAGATCGCAAACCCGAGATCAAGCGGGTTGCCCAAGGAATACAGGTATTGACCTTGAACCAATGGGCTCAGCTGATTTGCAGTGCTTGGTATTTTGAAAAAACCTTTGCCTTTACGGCTGACCTTCACGACCGCTAAATCATGCAAGACGTCCACGGCCAACAACTCCAAAGTTCCGCGTTGGTCGTTAGTGTCGACAAATTCACCGACATAGGTTTCGGGTTCAAGGGCGATTTGTGAAATCACATGGTAGTTCGTCACCACCAAATCGGTATCTTCTACAAAAAAACCCGAACCGACGGAAGATTGTGTACGCCCATTACGCACCAGAACACGGATTTGCAGCAGGTCATTCTTGGCAGCAGCATAGAGTTTTTGCGCTGCAGACGAAGGCTGGGGCAGTACGGTCTCGCCAACGCCTGCTTTGCTCGCTTCACTACTATCGGGCTTGGTGGACTTCTGCGCGAAAGTGGAAACGGAAAACGCTAGCAAACCCACACAAACACCAAGACGATAGTATCGCCTCCAAACCGACAATGATTTCATCTTGATCATTTCATGCATAGTGTTTTCTCGACTACCGAATCAGCAATAGAAGCTACGATATCCATAGCATAAACGTTTTTACTGCAATCAATTGTAGCTGGAGCAAAAATTTGCGTTTCGTGCGACATGTGAGCTGCTTTTGCCACTGACTGGAGGATTTATAGCTCTGAATCTAGGCCTCTGCACGCAACAACTCGGCAAGGCGACGCCCAGCACGCCCTAGGGCTTGATCTCGGTGGCGCACCATACGCGGTACAAAGCGATAGCGTGAACCTTCTTCAAATCTCACTTCAACTAATTTACGCTTCTTGAGTTCATCTTTGACTAAGAAACTCGGCATCCATCCATAACCTAAGCCCATCAATAGGGCCTCTTTCTTAGCGAAGAAACCATCGAGATAAAACACGCGCTCACTACCGAACACATGTTCGTCATTACCACTCTGACTCGAGTCTTGCACTGATAACTCGGTATGTTCTTGCAATTGCGCCAAACTAACTTTCTTCATCTGAGCCAAGGGATGTTCGGGCGCGACGCATAAGATACATTCAATTTCAGTCAAGTTTTCGGCATGTAAGTGTGGGTGAGGCGTGTAGTCTTTAACGATCATTAAGTCGGCTTTTTCACTTTCAAAGCGATACTGCACGCCACGCAGGAATTCAACTTTTACTTGTACCCGAGTCGGTGCACCTTCGTCGGCCAAGTCTTTCAGCGCTTTCAATACCGTTTGCAGCGGCAAAATGCCATCGACTATCACCAGCAACTTCGCTTCCCACTCTTGATTCAATTCGCGTGCAAGCGTCTCTAGCTGATTCGCTTGGATCAATAAACGTCGCCCTTCATTCAAAACCACTTCACCAGCCGAGGTGAGCTTGACACGATAACCATCACGATCGAGCAAATCCAGACCTAGCTGCTGCTCCAACTGTTTGATTTGGTAGCTAACCGCCGATTGCGCCTTATGCAGACGCAGTGCGGCTTTCGCAACGCTACCTTCACGCACCACGGTATCAAGGGCCAACATGAAATTGAGATCGAGGCTCAAGGTTTGCTCCAAGTTCTGAAAAAAGCATTTACAACATCATCGAAATTCTTGATGGAGTTTAGCGAAATATTGTGCTTTTTTTGTTGATCTATCTTAATTACATTAGCGAAAACAGTCGCTGACACGGTGTTAGCGCCACAAAAACTTATTGGAGACCCACGATGACACAAGCGAATCCACTCAAACTGCGCGGTATCGAATTCACCGAATTCTGCGGCCCTTCCGCTGAACACTTAGAAAAACTGTTTTGGGCATTTGGCTTTTCCAAATTGCGCCAACATCCCAGCAAGGCAATTAGCTATTTCCGCCAAAACGATATTCACTTCCTCATTAACAATGAACGTCAAGGTTTCTCCGCTGAATTCGCTAAAAAGCATGGCCCATCCATTTGTTCTATGGGCTGGCGCGTAGAGAACGCTGCCTTCGCTTTGGAAGAAGCGGTCAAACGTGGCGCACGTGCGGTTGCCAATGCAGATAAAGATCACGCTTACCCAGCGGTATATGGTATTGGCGATAGTGTGATTTACTTTATTGAACCCACTGCCAGCGGCGCTTCCATCTACGAGCGCGATTTCGTCGCTTTGGCGTCACCGTTGATTCAAGCGGAAAAAGGTTTCTTAACGGTCGATCACTTAACCAATAACGTACCTTTTGGCGAGCAAGAAAAATGGGCTGATTTCTATAAAGGCATTTTCGGCTTTACGGAAGTACGTTACTTCGATATTCAAGGTGCAAAGACCGGTTTGACCAGCTATGCCTTACGTTCGCCGGATGGCAGCTTCTGCATTCCTATCAATCAGCCGAAGAACGAACAAGATCAAATCGCGGAATACCTGCGCGACTATAACGGCCCTGGCGTACAGCATTTAGCATTCTTAACCGAAGATATCCTGCATTCACTCGACCAACTCGATGGTAGCGGCATTGAAACCTTGGATATTGATGATGACTACTATGCTGAGGTTTTCCAACGCGTGCCTCACGTCCGTCAAGATCACGCGCGCATCGCCAAACATCAAGTCTTGGTTGATGGAGATGAGGATGGATACTTGCTGCAAATATTCACCAAGAACATCATCGGCCCTATCTTTATCGAGATCATCCAACGCGAAAACAATCTGAGTTTTGGTGAGGGCAATTTCGGTGCTTTGTTCCGCTCAATTGAAAAAGACCAAGAACGTCGTGGCGTAATTTAAACAGTACGAGAATAAAGACACTGGATTCCCGCTCACGCGGGAATGACAAACAAAGCAGCGTTAGATATGACGCAAGACAGGAGAACAACATGGCATTACAAGGCGTACATCATGTGGCATATCGTTGCCGCGATACCAAAGAAACGGTCGAGTTTTATCAACAAGCCTTAGGCATGGACTTCATGTTGGCGATTTCCGAAGACCGCGTACCGTCGACCAAAGAAGAAGACCCTTATATGCATGTCTTCCTCGATGCAGGCAATGGCAATGTGCTGGCGTTCTTCGAAATTCCGAATTCACCACCGATGGATAGAGATCGCAATACGCCATCATGGGTGCAGCATTTAGCTTTCCAAGTCGATAGCCTCGATAGCTTATTGGCGGCGAAATCTCATCTCGAAAGCATGGGCCTGAGCGTAGTCGGCCCCACCAATCACGAGTTATTCCAATCGATTTATTTCAATGACCCGAACGGCCATAGGATTGAATTGGCAGCTAATACCTCGACACCAGAAATGCTGAAGAAACTCAAAGAAATCGCGCCGCAGATGTTGGAAGATTGGACTGCCAGCAAGCGCACCGTTCATCATGCATCGTGGTTACACGAAAAGGAATTCGCAAGACACTGAGGATTGTGAGTAAGAGGCTTGCAATGCTGCAGGCCTGGTTTGACGCAGTGTCTAGTCTCTTGCATAGCTCTATCTTGTCTTTAAAGTTTCACTTTTTCATTCACGATAAACGTATAGAACGGTGAGCTTGCTTCTTCTTCGAATTCGCGAACAGAGTCGAGCCTCAAACGTTTCTTGACTGCTTTGAAAAAGCGAAGTGCCGATTCATTTTTTTTGAAGGTTGACGCTGTCATGGGCTGATTCACTTCAGCAAATATCTGCGCCACAGCTTCTAGTGCAATCCAGCCTCCGCGATACTTCGGCAGAATAAAGAAGTCAGCCAACTCCCACATGGTGTTACCTTCCAGCTCTACCTTATCCAGCAACACAAAACCTGCCAACATGTCTTCGGCCCAAATTAGCTGCGCTCTGCCTTCGTCACTGTCGATATACATTTCAAGATCGGCGGCAGTGCAGCCTTCATATAAACCGTCTCTACCAATTTCCTCTTTACTCCAACTTGTTGATTCAAAATAGTAGAGCTGGAGCAAGCGTTGAAGGGTGGTGGTTTGCGACATTTCCAGATTACTTAGACGAACATTTGCCATATTTTTTCCTGATCTTCCTACTCTTTCTGATTGCGGGAATGGAAACTCGATCTTACAGAGTGATGACACTGCGCTTCACTTCCTGCCTAGAGATTAGAAATTATTGCGACTCTCTGAACAAGTAAGCAAAACTACGGCTCACCGTCAATTTTTCCGCACAATCTTTAAGGCACACTAACAGACGTTCGCTATCGATTCTTTCTGCTGCCTCAATCGCATGTGCATTCACTATCGTACCGCGATGAATTTGCCAGAATGTTTCGGCATCCAACATCTCCACTAAATCTTTCAGTGGCGTGCGAATATAGGCTTCACCTTCTTTCGTCACCACACGGGTATACTTGGTATCCGATTGTAAGAATAGGATGTCGTTTAAGTGGATTAGTCGAATTTGCTTCCCTACGCTGGCACGTAACCACTTTGTCGCTGGTTTCTTCTCAGTGGCGTTCGCCTCTGCTATCGAGTTCAGGGCACTGGTTTGTCGTTGAACTTGATCACCCGATTTTGTCGCCTCAGCGCTAGAAGATTCGAATCGCTCAACAATACGCTTTGTGGTTTGTGCCAATCGTTCCAAGGTCACAGGCTTTAATAAATAATCGAGCGCAGCGTGCTCAAAGGCTTGTACCGCGTGTTGATCATACGCTGTGACAAACACGATTTGTGATCGCCCGCGAATGCGCTCGGCAACAGCGAGACCATTCATGCCTGGCATCTGAATATCGAGGAAGACCACATCAGGTTCATGCTCCAACCACAAATCCCAAGCGTCATTGCCGTTTTCAGCTATGGCCACGATTTTCCCCTGTGGACAGCATTGTGTTAGCTGCGCAATTAGACGCTCGCGCATCATGTCTTCGTCTTCAGCGACTAAGATAGTAAAGTTTGGTTTTGTTGCTTCAGTCATAGTTTTCATCATCAAAATTGAACAAAGCTTAGGCAGGTAGAACTAGACGCGCGATGACGCCACGGGTTTCGTTTTCTTCGAGTTCTAGTCTTGCTTTATCGCCATACATGAGTGCTAAACGGTTACGGATGTTCTCTAAGCCCACGCCTTGTCCGATCTCTTCGCCAAAGCCGACTCCCGTATCGCTGACCGTAATGAGCACTTGATCGTTGACCTGCATGGCCTTAATCTGAATCTGACCACCGTCAATCGAAGGTTCGATGCCATGTTTAATCGCGTTTTCGACGAGCGTTAATAACAATGCAGAGGGCAAACGAAAATCATGTAATTCGAGAGAGCATTCGATGCCATAACTCAGTCTACGTGGCAGGCGAGTTTGCATAATTTTGAGGTAAGCGTCACAAGTGGCGCAATCGTCTTGAAGTCGAATCGTATCCGCGCGCAAGCTCTCAGTCGTTGCACGCAAAAATTGAATCAAATCTGCCGTCAATGCTGCCGCCTGTGGTGCGGTAGGCTCTGCTAAGTGTTGGACAAGGCCCAAAGTGTTGAAAAGAAAGTGCGGTTCGATTTGTGCTTTGAGTAATTGCAAGGTACTCGCTATTTCCAACTTATTGGCCCGCTCGCGTTCAGTATCATGGCGTGCAATCGTTTCAGCAATGGCGCGTTTCAACAAGAAATTGTGCACTAGGAACCAAGCGGCCGCGAACAGAGTCAACTGCCATTGTCCTGACATCTTCCAGGATTCGAGCTTCACATCGTCATTGTTCCCCGAAGCATTCCATCCTTCGATAAAGCCATTCACAAATTCACCAAAGCTAGAAATGACATAGTAACAAGCCAAAGCAAATGCCAAAGCTAATGCTGCTCGAAATAATCCTCTTTGCAGCCCATGTTGAGACTTGTTTTGGTCTTGATCCGGCAATTCAATACCGAACAACAAATAACCGAGACGATATAAGCGTTCGCGTTTGCTGCTGGATGACATAGTGGTTTTCATAATTAATTCCTCTTTCTTCGACTTGGTATTGCTAACTTAGCGATCGGCTAGGGTTTTCGCTCTTAAGGTTAGGCAAAGTATCTTTCAAGGTACCAAATGAAGGTATCTTGGACTGACGAGTGAAGTTTTAGGAGGATCGAGTGAAGGAATGGCGGTTTGAATTGATCTGTTTGACTAGCGCATTGCAAGCATTTTAACTTAAGGATCACTTGCATCAAACATGGCTACTTACATCGTTTTTTGCAAACGAACTCGGCACAGACGTACTAATTTCATCGCTGTTGGCGCTGAATATTCTTATCCTTTACCTCTATTCCGTGGAACAACTAGGTTCATCGAGAATGTCATGCTTAGTTTCTCTCGCTAAGCCATCGTACGGCTCTTCAATAATTGTATGCATTGCTTAAATTCAGTTTCGCTCGCAAATGAGTTGCGGGATATTAGATGGAATAGCTCCGGAGCGATTTCGACGCAAATGTAATCGCCATACTGATGGATGCCTTTCACTGCGCTCCATCTAGTTAGCGTCTCATTGGCACTGGTACTTTCGAACAGTCCATCTTCTCGGATATCGAAATCATGAGCGCCGAGCACACCATCACGTGAGTTCGCGAGGAAGTAGGTCTTCAACATATACGCAAGCCAAATAAACATGATAGATCCCATTGCTCCTCCGAAACCGGCAATAGCTAGGTAAGCAGCACTCTCTGGCGTTTGTGGCATACCTTTCAACCAAATCAAAAAACCAGTATTGATTGCTGTCCAAACGATGAGGGAAATAAAGAGTGGTTTCGATTGCCAATATATTTTTGTCTGAATCAGCATCAGATCTTTTCGCTCGATATACGTCTGGAATTTCATTTACATTGAGTTAAGTTGATTAATCAGTATTACCGTTTAGCGCTCTTGAACTTTTAATGCTTAGCATCATTGATGCTTTTTAGCAGAACACTTCCGCTTAAACGATTTAAAGGCTGTGGAAATGGCAGGATGTGTAATTTCTCGACCTGAACTCTCTTGAGAAATTAACTGAAGCAGAGGTGGTACCCAAGATTCGCAACCTGCGACACAGGAAAATGCTGGAGATGCGTTCTTTGCCACTTTGAGCGGCTTATACTTTGCCGCTGCAACGACACCGCAAGCAGGATTGTCTTCAAAGTAAAAACTAAGCAATTTCCCTTTGGAGTACTCCTCCCTCAGCAGATCGATACACCTCACGGCGCCATCTTCGACATAATCATCGGTGCTCACTTTACCGTAGCTGCATGTATTGATATCAAACCAAACATAACCGCTTTCTCCGGCAAAAACTTCAGGAATAATCAGAAATAAGAACGTGAATGATGTAATTAGGCGATTCATGCAAATTGACTTTAAGCTGACCAAAGCAACAGGGGCACTTCATAAATTTAACTAAGCTCTATTCAATTTGAGTTAAGCCCAAATGAAAGAAGTGAGACCATCGATGTTGCATTCTACACAAGTCACTAAGGTGGTCAAGCCTTATACGCAAAACCAGCATAAGCAAATCCGAATATATTATTTAAACATATAAAACTTCGATGTTAAGTTATAGCCTCTGTCATCTTTCTGCGTTTTCTTGATCTGACTATGTGCCAACTTCTCTCGATGAACTGCAATACACCAACCGATATCGTGTTTAGCTTTACCGGCTTTTCCGAACGCGGTGGGCGTACTGACGAGCATAAAGATGGTTGGGGTATCGCTTTTTTTGAAGAACAAGGTGTACGTCATTTTATCGACGACAAACCAGCAGTCGAGTCTGCTTTGGCGGAGATGATTAAGACGCATCCGATTAAATCAAAGAATGTGATCGCCCATATTCGCAAGGCAACGCAAGGCGAAACTTCTTTACAGAACTGCCACCCTTTCATTCGCGAAGCGTGGGGCCAAGAATGGGTGTTTGCGCACAATGGCGATTTGAAAAGCTTCGCGCCTGTATTGAACGGTAGCTACCAACCAGCAGGCAATACCGATAGCGAATTGGCGTTTTGCTTTTTGATGCAAGGGCTAACACAAGAATTTGGCGATGTCGCACCCGGCATCGAACAAGTGCGTCAGTTCCTCAAGCAGTTTAGTGCCGAAGTGGCCAGCCATGGCACGTTCAACTTTACTTTATCGAATGGTGCTGCGCTGTACGTGCATTGCTCGACTAAGCTGCACTATGTCGAACGTCAATTTCCCTTCACCACCGCGGCACTCAGCGATGAAAAATTGGCGATTGATTTTTCTGCAGTGACCACGCCACAAGATCGCGTGGCGGTGATCGTGACCGAGCCATTGACGACCAATGAGCAATGGACTGCGTTTCAAACGGGTGAGTTGAAAGTGTTTGTTGACGGTCGCGTGCTACCAGAGCTCGTCAACGATCAAAACAGCTACCAAGAACCTTTACGCTCGGTAGCTTAAGTCGGCAGAAAACTTGTTTAGCGGCGGATGCCAGATCCAATCTGTAATTCGGAGAACCAATTAATGAAGCGCTTCACATCGGCCCCTTGATAAATGGCACCATGCTGCGGACACAGCATATCGATATCTAAATCATTCACGCGTCGACACCAATCGAGCTTGGCTTCGTTCGAGCCCATCCAACGACGATGAAATCCTTCCGCATGACGGATGTGTTTATCGAAGTCTTTAACGAACAAATCATCTTCGCCCGGTGGCAATAAAGCTGCCCCCACATCACCAGAGAAAAAGACTTTGGCTGCAGGATCGTATAGATTGAAATTACCGGACGAATGCAAATAGTGCGCTGGCACTGCGCGTAGGCGGATGCGGCCTAGGCTAATGTCGAGGCCATCATCGGGAAGTGGAATGAAAGTTTCGCCATTGCCGCCGAAGTGCGGGATAAACGAGCTCCACAACCAACTCAAATAACATTTCAAGTCAGGGTTAAATTCTAACCACAAGGACAAAGATGAAATCACATCAGGGTCTTGATGCGAGGAAAACAGGGCGACGATATTACGCGCATCCATCTCTGAAGTAATCGCGGAGAACACCTCGGGGAAAATTTCCATACCACCGGGGTCGGTCAAAATCGCTTTGTCGCCTTGTATCACCAGATACTCATTGGTGTCGATCAAGTAGTCTGGTTTTTCTGGATCACGCGTAATAACAGCCCAACTATGATCGCCTTGTTCAAATATGGTTTGGTATTTTTTCATGCGTTTTTCATGGTGGTGGTGAGTTGTTTGAGATAAGAGATCGTTAAATTCATAATCTCTTCAATGCGTCCTGCGACCTGCTGCATATCGGCCAGCATCGTGCCGCCGTAGGCCGCTTCAATGCGCGCATTATGCGATAGCATGGCCCCCGAGCTACACAGATTCAGCGAACGTTTGACCTCCGATTCTAGGCTTTGCCATTCTTGTTCGACCGCTTCTTGTAACTGCTGGAATTGATCCGATTTCAGGCTGTGACTCGCATGCAGCTGCTCGGCTGCGCGTGGAGACTTCTTCATTGTGGTTCCCAGCAAGCTGAGATTTTTTTGTAATTTGCGTAAATCGGCGATGCGCTTCACGAGGCGGAAAATCATCTCGCCGAGACGTGCCATCATTTCTTCCATTTTTTGGCTGAACACACGCAATTCCATGGCCACCACCTTAAAGCCCGAAGACTGCTGCCCTGCGCGCTTAGCGACCAAGATGGCATTCATCGCGACCAGATTGATCTGATGCGAAATTTCGATGACTTGCTTTAGTCCGTGATTAATCGAGACGGAAAGCGCAAGATCTGAAGCAGGTTTGACGACGTGCATACGGTGTCCTTAGCAAAACCACTGCCACGAAAAAGAAGAGAAGACAGAATAAATACGATTATTAGCCGGAAAAGACCTTGTCTTAAGTCAATTTTTGATCAAGTGTTGCATTTCGACATCATTTTGGCAGTATCAAAATTGCACGAAAGTCGTTCACATTGGTCAGCGTCGGCCCTGTGATGAGCAAAGTCTGAATCAGGGCAAAGAAGCGATACGCATCATTTGCTGCCAACAGATCGCTTGCATGCAAACCCGCATGGTGGGCGAGCAGCAGACTATTGGGCGCAATCCAAGCACCTGCATTATCCTCACTACCATCGATGCCGTCGGTGTCTGCAGCCAAGGCATAAATTTGTGGGTGCGCCTGTAAGCCTATGCACAAGCTTAACAAGTATTCGATATTGCGACCGCCACGGCCTTGGCCCTTTACTTGCACAGTGGTTTCTCCACCGGACAATAATAACTGCGGTTTTTGCGGATCGCGGGCAGCGAAGGAACGCGCTAATTGTGCCTGTTGACGTCCTAAGTCTTTCGCCTCACCCTGCAAACGATCCGACAAAATATGTACTTCGATCCCTTGCGTTCTGGCCCAATTGGCAGCGGCCTCTAAGGCGGTTTGTGCACGCGCCAGCAACAGGTAATCGGAACGCAAACCCGCAGGAAATTGTTTCGGTGTTTCGGCCGCCAGTGTTTGCAAATAGGTTTCCACTGCAGGCGGCAGAGCAATGCGATGGGTGCGTAAAATCGCCAGCGCATCGGCACTCGTACTCTCATCGATCAAGGTCGGGCCACTGGCAATAATCGCCGCGTCATCCCCTGCGACATCAGAGATAATCAAACTTATCACTCGCGCAGGCGCACAGGCTAAGGCCAAGCGACCGCCTTTAATCGCGGATAGGTGTTTGCGTACGCAATTCATTTCATGAATCGTCGCACCGCTACGCAATAGCGCACGATTGATCTCGCGCTTTTGTTCCAAACTTAAACATGGTGCGGGCAAGCTCATCAAAGCGGAACCGCCACCCGACAATAAACAAATCACTAAATCGTCTGCACTTAAACCTTGCACCGATGCCAACAAGCGCTGCGCCGCTTGGTAACCAGCTTGGTCAGGCACAGGGTGGGCCGCTTCGATAACTTTGATCTGTTGGCAGGGAACAGCATGTCCATATCGCGTAATCACCATGCCTTGCAGCGGCGTCGGCCAGTATTGTTCCAAGGTCTGCGCCATTGCTGCCGCAGCTTTCCCAGCACCGACCACGATAGTACGTTTGGGTAAGCATTCGTTGAGATCAGCCAAAATCTGCGAAATCGCGGGCGGCATACATTGGGCTGGTTTGACCGCCGTTAAAGCCGCATCGAACAATGCTCGCAAGCTGCTGATGGCTTGATGATCTTGAGGCGAGCTGGATCTTAAAGGCAAACTTGGCATGGAGATAGGAATGTCGAAGAGCGCTTGGCGGTGACAAGAAAGGATAAAATACCAGTTTTAGCCACAAATAGCTTCATGAAAATCATCAGCAATCCATACAACTTTAGCGCTATCGCCCCTGCGATGCAGTCTTATGTCGACCGCAAGATCCTCTCGGGTGTATCTTCTGCCGTGCTACGTGGACAAGATTTGGTGCATTTTCATGCGGCAGGCTGGGCTGATATCGAAAACCAAATTCCGCTCGATCATCAGCACTTGTTCCGCGTTTTCTCGAATAGCAAGTTGGTCACCTCCATCGCTATTTTGCAATTGATCGAAGAAGGGCTCCTAGGTTTAGATGACCCGGTCGAGCGTTATTTGCCCCAGCTCGGCAAGCGCCAGGTTTTGTTACCCGGCGCGACCAGTATCGAGCAAACCGAACCGGCACGTTCATCGATCACCATCCGCCAACTACTAACCCACACGTCCGGCCTCAGCTATGGCTTGCTTGACCATGGCAGTACGATTTATAAAGCCTATGTTGAACGCAAGGTACTCAATGCGTTTGAGCCTTTGTCCGAATTGATCAATGTGCTCGAAGACCTACCACTGACTTTTCACCCAGGTAGCGCATGGGAGTATTCGATTGCGACCGATGTTTTGTCACGCGTGGTGGAAGTGGTGAGCGGCGATAATTTTGATATTTACTTGCACGCTAAGATTTTTTCACCGCTGGGCATGAATGACACGGCCTTCTGGTTGCCACCGCATAAGCATCATCGTTTGACCGCCTACTATGCGGGTACCGACCCCATGAATGTGCTCAATCGGGATCTCAAGCGGCTCGAAAAATCACCGTATCCAGAAGCTTTCTTGAAGCCGATTCCGCGTTTTTCCGGCGGTGGCGGTTTAGTCTCTAGCATGCAAGATATGCTGGCTTTGATGCGTAGTTTGATGCCTGGCGGTCATACGGTGTTGAAACCAGAAAGCATTGCGCTCATGATGCAGAACCATTTGCCTGCTGGCTGGGGCATTGCTTTTCCGGGCGTTGGCGACGTCCCCGGTAAAGGCTTTGGCTTCGGTGGTGCTGTGACCATGCAGCCAGGTGATAATGATCCGCCACAAGCGCATGGCGAATTCGAATGGGGTGGTATCGCGGGCACCCATTGGTGGATTTCACCCCGCCATAATTTGGCGGGTCTATTGATGACGCAAAGACAGATGGCGTTTTGGCATCCGTATTCATTTGAATTCAAGCGCTTGGTATATCAGGCTGTAGTCGGATAAAACACCCGCACGAACTGCTGCCTTTTGTACTATCCTTTTGCACCAACCATTTTCTGATCGAAACTGTATTCAGCTTATGTCGCAACACATTCTGCTTATCGAAGACGAAGTCGCTATCGCCGATAACCTCGCCTATGCCTTGGCGACCGATGGCTTTACACCTAAACACGTAAGCCTGGGGCAAGCTGCGCTCGATTTATTGCAAGCGCCAGATCATGGGATTAGCCTGGTCGTACTCGATGTTGGTCTACCGGATATCAATGGCTTTGAAGTTTGTCGTCGTTTACGTCAAACCAGTAATCTGCCTGTGATTTTTCTCACGGCACGTAGTGATGAAGTCGATCGCATCGTTGGTTTAGAAATTGGGGCCGATGATTATGTCACCAAGCCTTTCTCTCCTCGTGAATTAGTGGCACGCGTACGAGCAGTCTTACGTCGTCAACTCGCGCCCCTCAGTAATAGCAAAGAGGTGCCGGAGCGTTTTGAATTGCGCGAGGAAGAGGCGCGCATTTTGTATTACGGCCATTTGTTGATCTTAACGCGCTACGAATACTTGTTATTAAAAACCTTGATCGAAAGACCCGGGCAACTATTCTCACGCGCACAATTGATGGATAAAGTCTGGACCCACGCTGCCAATACCATGGACCGCACGGTGGATACCCATGTCAAATCGCTGCGCGCCAAACTCAAGGCGATTAACGACAAAGATGATCCTATCGAAACCCATCGTGGTATGGGCTATAGCATCGCGGTCGCTTAACAAGAACGAAGATGAAAATCGGCCTGCGCATCCTACTCGGTTACTTCTTAATCTTAGGATTAGCGGCATGGTTCGTCTTAAATGTGTTTGTGATGGAAGTGCGGCCAGGTGTGCGAGCCACGCTGGAAGACACATTGATCGACACCGCACAACTATTAGCGCGCCTAGTCGCCGAAGATGTTAAACACGGTGATCTCGCCCATACTGAGCTACTCAAACGATTAGAAAACTACGCCCAACGCAGTATCGACGTCAAACTCAGCGGCGTACAAAAGACCAAATCGCAACTCGACTATCGTATCTACATCACTGATGACAAAGGCATCGTGATTTTTGATTCGGATCAAAAAGATGTGGGCAAAGATTATTCGCGCTGGAACGATGTGTATTTGACCCTACGCGGTCAATATGGCGCTCGTAGTACACGGGTTGACCCGAATGATGATGAGTCGACCGTGATGCATGTGGCAGCGCCCATCATGGACAATAACAACGACGGCAAACCACGACGCTTACTCGGTGTGCTGACGGTCGCTAAACCCATCTCTACCATTAAGCCCTTTGTGGAACGCAGCCAAAAGAAAATCTTACAACGCAGCTTCTGGATTTTGATGGCATCCCTGTTGATCGGCATTGGCTTTTCGTGGTGGTTAAGTCGTTCACTCAAACGCTTGCAAGACTACGCGAAAGCCGTCAGTGTCGATGCGAAAACCACCTTACCCAAGCTCGGCAATAATGAAATCGGTGAACTCGGTTTAGCCTTAGAGAGCATGCGCGCTAAGCTTGAAGGCAAAGAGTATGTCGAGACCTTAATGCATACGCTGACACACGAACTCAAAAGCCCCATCGCTGCGATTCAAGGCTCTGCCGAATTGCTCAAGGAAGAGATGCCAGAGGCAGATCGACAACGGTTTCTAAGCAATATCATCGAGCAAAATCAACGACAAAAACAATTGATCGACCGCCTCCTGCAGCTCGTGCGCGTAGAGAAGCAGCAACGTTTGGAGCAGGTGGAAAACATCGCCCTAGCGCGGTTGGTCGCCACCGTCATCGATGATTTCCAAACCTTAATCAAGCAAAAGGATATTCGCGTAGAAATCGACTTGCCGGACATGCATTTACGCGGCGACTCTCTGCTATTGCGTCAAGCCCTTGGTAACTTACTTGAAAACGCGATTGCTTTCACCTCACAACATGGCTTGATTCGCTTGCATGCGAGTGTAGAAGCAGGGTATGTGAGTTTGTATCTGGACGATAGCGGCAGTGGCATTCCCGACTACGCAGAAGAAAAAATCTTCGAGCGTTTCTATTCTTTGCCTCGCCCTGATGCCGCCAAGAGTACCGGTCTAGGCTTGCCATTCGTCAAAGAAGTGGCGAGCTTGCACGGTGGTAGTGTGCAATTAGTCAATCTTAAAAAAGTCGTTGAGGGACATGATGTCGTGGTCGGCGCGAGTGCACATCTACGTTTGCCATGTGCGTGATGACTTCTTAAGCGTACGCAGCAGCGACGTGTCTTTTCTTCTTCAATCCAAGCCACTTCACATTCGGCACACAATTCTCTGGCTCGGCCCCATATTCCCTTCACTTGACTTTCTTATGCTGTGGGCTCTTGAGAACCACATCGGTTTCTCATCATGTCGTTTTCACAGGAGCCCCTATGCAAAGAAGTTTATTTCTCAAAGCCTTGAGTATCATTGTGCTCATGCTCTTGATTGCCCTGCCATTGATGATGATCGAAGGCACGATACGTTCGCGCATCCATTTTCGTGAAGAGGCCGTGCGCAGCATCGCCGAAGATTCCGTGTCGAATCAAACCTTACTCGGCCCACTTTTAATCATTCCCTATACCGAGAATTATCAGGAAGAAGAAATAGAAGAAGCTAGCAAACAGAAAGTACTGCGTGCACGCAAGTTGAAACGTCAAATCTTCGTATTTCCGGATCAACTAACATTGAACGCGACCGTCGATACCGATCAACGCTATCGCGGCATGCACAAAGTTCTGGTGTACAGCGGACAACATGTGATCAGCGGCGATTACGAAATTCCTAAGCTCGATTCGATTGCTCACGAAAAAAACAATTCAACGATTACACTTGGTGAGCCATACATCAGTTTGGGTCTGAGCGATACACGTGGTCTGAAAAATGTACCCAAGATTAGTTTCGCCAAGACGGATTACGAGTTTATGCAAAACAGCAAACTGGATCGCTTCGCCCACGGTCTACACGCACCAGTGCCACTCAACAATCTACAGCAGGGTGGGAAGATGGACTTCGATTTAAAACTGACGATAGATGGCATCGAGCAAATGGCTTTTGTACCGATTGCCAAGAACAATCAGTTTACAGTTTCTTCCAAATGGCAACACCCACAATTCTTCGGACGCTTTCTACCGTCGGCCAAACCAACAGAGCGAAAAATTGATGCCAATGGTTTTAGTGTCGTGTGGAATATCTCGTCTTTATCGAGTAACGCACAACAGCAAATCTTCGAGTCAGAATGCTGCACCGCCGCCAGCGCCAACCGCAATAACAGTGGCAACGCCTCGGCTGCCAACTACATCGCTGCCGCAGCAGCGGTGGGGCAAATAGATAGCTTCGGGGTGGCCTTCATCGAACCAGTCAATGCCTATTCGCAATCTGATCGGGCAACGAAATACGGTTTGTTATTTGTCGCCCTCAGTTTCGCTGCCTTCTTCTTGTTCGAAATTTTGAAGCAACTGCCAATTCACCCCGTGCAATATGCTTTAGTGGGTTTAGCACTGGTGCTGTTTTTCTTATTGCTGTTGAGCCTGTCCGAACACATCGCCTTCTGGAAGGCTTACCTGACCGCGAGTGTCGCTTGTATTAGTTTGATCGCGGTATACCTTAGTAATGCTTTAAAGAGTTGGCAACGCGGGCTTGGTTTCGGAGTAGCCTTAAGCGTCCTGTATGGTGTGCTATTTGGATTACTCCAATCGGAGAATAATGCCTTAATCATGGGCAGTGCATTACTGTTCGCGGTGCTGGCAGCGATCATGCTCATCACCCGTAAAGTTGATTGGTACCAGATTGGGAAAACGCCATCGAATGTTTCACAGGCTTAATACCGCCTCAAGTGCAAACCCGAACGAAGCCCTCGTTCGGGTTTTTATTATCAAAAATTCATACTGTCTCTTTTCCGCCTCGCCTTTCGGGACAATTATCTGCGGCAGAACAAGCTCACTAAAATTGCCCGTGCGCATCATTCAATCATCGATTACTATGCAAAAACGTATCTGAACAAAGCTAGCAATACGCTTCTCTTTTTCCACCTTGATACAGCCTGGCAAAGGTTTCTATGAAATTTGCAGCCATTAAGGGCCCTTTCAACTGGCGCACTCCAGTGCTTGCGCTTGCCTTGCTGTGTTCCTCGACAAGCGTACTATCGGCACAACCAGGCACCCTCAGATTTGATCAAATTGGCACAGCTCAAGGTTTCACCCCACAATCAATTACCGCGGTAATTCAAGACCGGCAAGGTTTTATGTGGTTTGGTACGCAAGCCGGACTGGTCAAATATGATGGTTACCGCAATATCATTTATCGAAATGATCCGCGTGACCCGCATAGCTTGATGGACAATTTCGTCTCTGCCGCCTTCGAAGACGAGGAAGGTGGTTTGTGGATAGGCACACAGTCTGGCTTATCGTATTTCAACAAAGCCAGTAATAAATTTACAAATTTCTATCGCAAAGATTTACATAGCAAGGTTACCGCCAACTACAAGGTCTTCACCATCCTCAGCGACGGCGAGAAAGGTTTGTGGCTGGCAACGGACTATGGCCTAATGCACTTCGATACCAAGAGCCATCAGTTCAAAGACTATCGCCATGACCTTGGCAAAGATGAGGGCATACGCACAGACTTATTGAATGCCATCGTGCGAGACCGCGAGAATAATATCTGGATCGCCACTCCCAACGGGTTAGACTTGATGCGCCCGCCCGATGATAAATTCATCCACATCAACATCGATGTCGTCGGCCGTTCTCACACCGCCCAAAATAATGTGGTCGATCTATCGCTTGGGCCTGATCAAATTCTTTGGATAGGAACCGATGCAGGACTCGCTACCATTAACCTAAAAGAAAAGCCTTACATCGTCAGGCCAGTTGGCGAATCTGAGGGCTTCTCTATTGCTAGAATCCAATCCCTGTATCAAAGCACCGACAGCAAACTGTGGATCGGTACCATTAACGCGGGTTTGCGTGTGTATGACCCTAAAACCGGCGAATTCACCTACTATCGGCACCGCCCGCTCGATCCCAATAGTCTGATGCATAACCACGTCAGCAAAATTTATCAAGATCGTACGGGCTCATTATGGGTAGGTGCGCGTTCTGCAGGCTTGAGTCGCGTCGATTTACAGAGTGGCGGCTTCAATCGCTATGTGCAATTTCAGGACGATGCAACGGGTGACAGTGATAACCGCGTCAGAGCCATTGCATCTGCTGGCCAAAATCAGCTATGGCTTGGTACCTATGCCGGTGGTTTGTTGAAGCTCAATACCAAAACTCGCCAAGTTGACGTATGGCGGAAAGAAGCGGGCAAACCTAAGGGGCTATTCGAAAATCAAATTGGCGCCTTACTCAATGACAAGGACGGCAAGTTGTGGGTGGGAACACGTTCTGGCTTAGCCCTATTTGACCCACAGAAGAATGTCTTCACTCCTGTGCCCTTAGGTGACGAGCCCAACGACAACTACAT
>CANHZI010000082.1 GCA_947464955.1 Oxalobacteraceae bacterium | reverse complement strand
TGCTTCGGAGCTAATTAAAAATTCCCTTCGTAGTTTTTCATATTTTTCAGGGTATGAGATAGCCGCAATTTCGGTGTAGCATGACTCACAGAGAAATGATTTGTTTGTTAGGACAATGCCGTGACTATTTGTGTTGGTGCATAAAATGCAGGGCAACGTTGCTCTGTCTGTAAAATTCGAATTGTAGACTTCGTTGCGTTTAATCAGGCGAGCCAAGTCAATACGACTTAGGAATTTGGATGGACTAAATTCAGTATGCCAGTGTTCAATAGACATATGTTTATGGTTTTCGATGGCAGGGACTCGATTTATGGGTGCATCCAATATTTTGATAGTGCTGCCGATATTCTAACAAACTAACTCGACAGTTTTGTGGCAGCGACATTTCATTCACATTTGTATCGCGTATCTCTGTCATTAACTGACGCTTTTGTTTCGAGCGTTTAGAGGTTTTCTCCAGTTTATCTGCAGATCGTGCACTTGATATGGAATCAAGGCGGATACCGCATTTGTCCAAAGCAACGAATATCGATGTACACCCTAATCGCTGACGCATTGTTGGGGAATTTGTTGAAAGTTTTATGTTGAGACAGCTCATTTTTGATTGTCCGCAAAAATTTTTCCGTGGGAGCGTTGTCATAAGAATTGCTTTTTCGAGTCGTGGTGTCCTCGCGCCTCAATGTGCTACTAGTTTCTGAGAGCGGCTGTCCAATAACGACTTCCGCGCTTTGAATGGAAGACCAAGCCTAATGCTATCCGCATGTTTCCTTTCGCAAGCCATAATAGGCTGGCTTCAAGTTCTTAAGTGATTTACGGCCTTATTGAATGGCACATAAACTTGCTAGTGATCACGTATTTGTTCCCGCCTTAATAAATCAAGACTTAGTCCGTTGAAATGCAAGTTATATCGGATAAATAGTTAGATTACTTCATAACTCGTTATAGATATTTAGCAGCTGTGCGAGCTTGCAGTTTGAAACAACAGAAAAACAGCAACTGGCCGAAAAAATGTAATGATTTTTCTACATTGAATAGTCCTATTACGTTATTATTTCCTCGAAAAATAGATTGAACTTAACTGACCAACCAGACGAGTGCATATGACAATGTTCTTTAAAGAAATTAATTCCGATAAAAAACAACCAGGCAAAGTAGCTTGGATTCACCCCAGAGGTTTAATCGCTGGGGTAGTTGATTTTGGGGACATTCAAGAAGCTTCCGATCGAGTCAATGAGCTTACATCCATTTGGGATAGCAAAGAACTACTGACATTGGATGAAGCATTGGAAATTGCCAAGGAGCACTTTGAAATATTTGCACCAACTGCCATTGTGACTTTGTTTCAATATGAAGAAGACTTCGTGAGCGTTCAATCAATTGGAAAATTAAATTTAGTAAATATTGGAAAAACGGTCAACCCGATCGGGCAGACCACAAAGTTAAAATTAATCCCTGATGAGTACTTCGTCGTATCACCTGAACCGTTCAAAGCTGACTTAAGAAAAATAGATGCAAGACGATTCGAGAAAGTTCAATCTGAACTGGAGTTCGCATCACTTTCATCAACTTTAATGGAATCTGGTACTTGGTCAATGCTCATGTTTCCAGTTAATTCCACATTGACTCACATTAATTACAAATGGCCTTATAACCCGTTTGAAGGCGCGCAAGAAGAACGCAATCACGAGAAAAGAGGTCTCGCACGTATCGCAGAAGGCCTTTTTAAAGATAAAACATTTAACGGATTTAAAATTGTTGGCGGACAGTTTTTTCAACACTCAAATTCTTCAGTGATGCCAGATGGAATGCTGGTGAGTCCATGGGGAGTGTTTGTACTCGAACTTAAGGATCACACGGGTGTTATTGCAATTTCAGAAAATTCTGACAATTCCGATATGACCATATCAAAACCTGGGGGGGCAACACGTCGTGAAAAAAATCCTATAGGGCAAATTATGGCTGCGCTAAGAAGTAACTATAAAGAGCTCGATTTGGGAATAAATCCAAAGCCTCGGACATATGGCCTTGTTGTGTTTACAAATCCAAAAGCGAATGTAACCACAGTTGATGTTAAATCAGTTAAGCAGCGTTTGCCTAGAGATCTTGGTGATGTCATTGTTTGCACTCCCGATAGTATTGCAGACGCTATTAAGAATAAGATGAAGTCAATCGCGATGAGAAATGCGTCTACGCTGGGAAAGTCTCCTCACAGTGCGACTATACTTTCTGATGAAGAAATTAAAAAGATCGTCAATGCTTTGACGCGTAAGGTTCCAGCAGGAACTACAACAAGCTTAAAACGTCAGCATGGTCGATACAACTTTAATATGTCGGCTATTGATCAAGAGTCGAATAGTTTTTATAAGGTCTATTTGGGTAATATTGAGGGAAATAATCGTAAGGTGTGGATCAAGGAATATCCACTTACCTTTATGGATAAAGGAGATGGCATCCAAAATGAATTAGATCGTGTTCGACGTGAGCTAATTGCATCGCAAGATCTCCCCGTCAGTCAATACATTCAGCGAGGCCTAGATTCTTGGGACGAATCGGGCAGTCTCTTTATTGCGCTCGATTATGTTGAAGGTCTTAAACTCGATACTTGGTTATTTGAAAAAAAACCTTCCCGTGAAAAGAGATTAGATCTTTTAGTGGCTATCACGAAAACGCTCAGTATTCTTTCGAAAGAGCGCGTCGTGCATCGCGCGCTCACTCCCGGAAATATCCGTATTTCTGAATCAGGCGAGCATGTGTTGATTAATTTTGAGCTCTGTAAATTGCAAAATTCTGCCACTATTGTCCAAGGTGCTAGGGTGCTCCTTGATTTGCATTACCAAGCGCCAGAAGTTCTCATTGCTGGAAGGCAGGTGACTTCAGCAGCCGATGTCTATAGTTTTGGAAAGTTAGCTTGTTTTGTTCTTTCAGAAAATGCTTCTCTTCCATTTGCATCCGCAGCGGAACAACAATCAAAAATGGCAAAGTCGAGTTTCTGGGAAAATATAAATAGCCACTGTGGATTTGCACCTAACACCAAAAATTCAATGCAACAAATCCTCGCTTTAGATGCCAGCAAGCGCCCGATTGGTGCTGAGTTGGAGAATATAGTGAAAGAATGGAGATGAGTACTTTCGAGATTGGCCAAGAAATCGGCTGGAAGCAAGATGTCAGTATTGAGATTATGCGAAACGTTTATGATGCTTTTCGCGATACTGGGCGAGCACTATTCCAAGTTAAGAAGAAAGAAGACGGACTTATCTATGCCCTAAAAGTATTTGATAACGCACTGAACGACGCAAAGGCCATACGTGCTGAGTTAGTTGCATTAAATAGACAAGTCAATGAACCAGCGTTCCTGCCTCGTTTCCGTAGCATGTTCAGCGCCGGCGAAGTTACTTACGTTCTGATGGACTGGATTGAAGGTGAGTCTTTCGACTTGATTACGAAAGGTGAGCCAGCTAAGGATCGTGAATCGATCGTATTTCGGATGACTATGTTGGTTCAGTTGGCCAAAACCCTCGAAAAAGTTCATAGAGCTCGGTTTATTCATCGCGATATAAAGCCCCAGAACGCATTACTGAAAAATCGGAAATTACCCCGCGAAGGCGTAGCAATCGTTGATTTTGGTTCGTCGATTATAAAGCGAAATTTGGAAGAGGGGACATTGGAGTACCAAGCTCCAGAGCAGGCAGGTCGAAGAAACTATAACCTCGGTCCAGCGGTCGATGTTTTTGGTTTGGGACAAGTTGGGTGGTACTTATTTGCTGGAAGTCCCTTGAGTCGTTTTCCAAATGAAACAGTAACGGATTGGTCTGACGATTCAATAATTTCACTCGCACCCAGTTTGGCCGGAATAGCAGGAATTGGAGAGTTGCAAAATATTTTGTTGAAAGCATTATCCTATCATCCCAAAGATCGTTACGATAACGCGTCAATTTTTTTGTCAGCAATCACTAATCTGCAACGGAGATATTTTTCATAAGCTTCGACGATTATTCTAATCCTATCAAAACAATTCATGCTTACCAATTCGCTATTATTACCTGCTACGGGCACAATTAAATTTTGGCGGCCACAGGATATTTCGACAGTAGATTTTGTCATCCCAATTATGCGCGGAGAGGACGTTGATCAACGCGGTGAATGGCCTGGTGGAAAATTCCCAGCATGGTCTAGCATTAAGGAAGAATTGACTGTTTCTAGGTCGTCGTATATTTCTATTAAAAAAGCCAAAGGGGAGGGGGAATATTTTCTAAGTTTTCTTGCTGGAAGATACTTGGTCAATACTGTCTGTACGAAAAGTCGAACAGATGGAGAGAGCCTGAGAATTAATCTCTGGAAGAAAAAAGGAATTATGTTCGCGAATAATGACCAGCGCAAGAAAATGGCTATCAATGGTATTCGAATTGAACATAAAGGGTTGGCGCTGATTAATTTAAACGAGTTCAGAAGTCAGTTCGAGAGCCAACGTGATTTGTACCGATCTGGAGCATTTGCAAAAGAACTTGTTGCGCTCGAAATTAAGCAGCCAATTGCTCCAGTTCATGTGGGAATCAATGAAGAAGAGGATATTGTCGAACCGTTGGTTGAAGCGGAAGAACATTTTCTACGAATGATTGAAACTTATGTAGATGCAGAATATTTTTTAGAGGAGCAGGCGGCGCGAGCTACGGAGGGGTTTGCATTCGTTGCAGTGACTCCTGAAACGCAAATTGCGAGTATTCGAAAATATTTTAGATTCACATTACTGCCGTCCGATCACAGACGATTGAAAGAACTTGCGCCTGGGATGCTCGTTTTAGAGTCCGAAGAAGAAGATCGATCTTTGCAGCTTAAAGTTGATGATCTGTCACCTAAGAACGGTAAAAATCAAATTGTCGTGTCCACAGCGGAGCAGCTTGCAGTAGGCGCAATTCCAGACGCTGGGCACCTCGTGCTGTTCGCTAATCCAATTCAGAAAAACGTCAGGATGAAAGTTGTCGAGAACTTACGCCAGCGTCTTTCTCCAAATAAATGGCTCTTACCACTCGCTGCGCAAACCTACAATCACTCTCCACTGTTACATCAATCTGTTCCAATCCCACCCAAGAAAAATCCGCCTAACCCATCACAAGTTTCCGCAATTAATGCTGGTGCTGGAAGCAATGACTATATGCTTGTTTTAGGCCCACCAGGAACGGGAAAAACGACAGTTATTTTGGAATGGGTAAGATACTTTGCATCTCAAAATAAGCGGGTTTTGATCAGTTCCCAAAACAACAAAGCGGTTGATAATGTACTTGAGCGATTAGCAGAAAATCCCATGTTGACTTGCGTACGGCTTGGCAACGAAGGAGCAGTAAGCTCATCTGTTCGTGATCTCTTGATTGATAATTGTGCTTCCACACTTCAGCGAAAACTTATTGAATCACTTGAGCAAAATATGATTTACCTTTCAAATTTTGAGGGTATGTGTTCGGCCACTATGGGGTTGGCAAAAACAAGGGGGACTATCCAAGAGTTGGTTGAGAGTTTAACGACGCTTCAGAGCTATGTCGAGACAAGTCTAACCAGCCTACAGCGGTTTCTTGAGACTGTATGTTCTGGTACGAATACGTTTTCAGCGGAAGAACTGAACGCTCTATTAGAAAAAAAGAGGTCAATTCCAGAAGAGCTTGAACGGCTGGAAGAACAACGAAATAGTCAAACTTCACAGATTACTTTGAAACGAGATCAACGACTTTTAGAATTAACAGAAAGAGCTCGAGAAGAAACCGAGCAGCTTATTTCCAGTCATGATCTACATATTGCTGAGTTACAATCGCAACACCAAAATTTTTCTGAGCAACAAGGGATTTGGGGCCTTGTTCATAAACCTGCAGCGCTTTGGTATTCACTTCGTGTAAAGTATGCGACCGCAAGCCACGAAAAAAATATTTTAAAAATTAAAGAGAGAAAAGAAGAGCACAGTGAATTGACAACTAAGCAGGCGGCAACCCAAATAGCAGATGCTATGTCTAAACATAATTCACTTGTCGTGAATGCCACAGCTGAGTTGCAGAGTATTGATAATAGCATCCAAGATTTTCAAAATGTAATGTTGAAACGACTTGGTCTAGCCTCAAGTGCAGTTTCAAAAATTAATGCACAAACAAAGTTGTGGCATCAAACGATCACCAATCAAAGACAAGAAGCACTTTATTCAGTTTTGTTGAACTTCGTCGACGTGGTTGGTGCAACATGCATCGGCATAAATACAAATAAATTTTTCAAAGATGTTTCGTTTGATGTGGTCATTGTCGATGAGTCCGGTCAAATTCAATTACACAACCTTGCGGTTCCCTTATCTCGCGCGCCAAAGGCAATTTTAGTTGGTGACCACAAACAATTGCCCCCTATCGTGAATCAAGAATTAATTGACGAGGTTGAAGCCCGTGGCGAGGCGGAGAGCGTTGATATTGACACTCAGTTGTTGGAGAAGAGCTGGTTTGAATTGCTTTGGGATTCAGCCCCGAATGATCGTAAAGTGATGCTGGATACTCAGTTCAGATGTCCTGCTGTGATTAGCAACTATATCTCGACCGTTTTTTACGAGGGAAAATATTTTGCAGGAAAAGGAATGGCGGAAAAACTGCCGCTCTTTAGTTTCTTAAATAGCCCCTTAGTATTTATTGACACTTCCAACTTGCCCCAACATTCGCGGCAGGAAACGACTTCCCGCGGCGCAGATGAGCGTGATCAAGTCGCAGGAAATGTACTTGAAACACGGCTAGTGTTAAATATGCTGACACGCGCGTTGGAGTCTGACGCCAATCTCGGTGCTCAACGAGAAATTGGAATTATCGTTCCGTACAAGCTTCACGTTCAAGAAATTCAAAGAGAGATCGCGAAGCTGCAACAGAACGGTCAACTACAGGCCTTGACGTCGCCATTAGGGGAGCTTGTGGCATCAGTTGATAGTTATCAAGGGCAGGAGCGAGATCTCATTATATTCCCTTTTACTAGATCAAATTCGCAAGGTAAAGTTGGCTTCTTAAAAGACTGGCGCCGTCTTAATGTTGCAATGACCCGCGCAAAGCGACAACTCGTCATGATTGGAGACTTATCAACTTTGGCTAAACAATCAAAGGTTGAAAGAGATGATTCCGAATTTAAAAGAGCTATGCTTCAGTTGAAGAAATTTGTCCAAAGTAACGGCCAATTGATTGACGCAGCCGATTTTCTGCCTGAAACATTGAATTGATTTATCACATGACTGTAAATACAAAAACGCGAGTCCCTGCACACGTTCGAGTTCGATCAATCATTGATCGTATTTGTGAACAAGGTGGTTCGGTCATTTATCAGAAGCAAGCGCTTTACCCTGTTCTTGAAGTGATGGTTCGCATCAGAGAGAAGAGTCGCGATCAACTTGGGGATTTCGAAGAGAATATATTGAGGTTTGCCGGGCTGGGAATTTGTGAGCAAATTGAAATGGCATTCGTGATTGGTTTTCCGGAAACGAAGTTGGTTCCAATGCTTAATGAATTGGCGGGTCGGGGTTTGTTAACACAAGATGTTGTGACAAGAACACGGTTCAATCTGAGTGAGTTGGGTAAACTAACTCTACAGCACGGAGTTGAGGTGATCGAAGCAGATCGAGCGATCCTTTTATGCGGGCTGACAGGCCGTCTCTTACCTCGGGATTTATATGAACTACCTTCAATCGATCCCGCAAAGTTAAAAGACTTACGATTTGTTCCGGACTTAATTCAAGAAAACTCTACGATCTCGTTGAAGCATTTAAATCTCGATCAAATATCCAATAAGCGTCTAGTTAACCTCCCAGATGAAGCTGTCGAAATTTGCGGTATCGTAGCTGGATCACCAACACCTAAATTCCTTGACTGCGAAATCTTGTTGTTTAGAACGGGCGTTGCCACGCTAGTTGAACTCTATTTTGCAATTGGTAAAGTCGATTGGCTTGACGCGAGTGATGTCCTTGGACTACTTGAGCCTTTGGGTTATCCACTCAACAATCCAACGCAGGCGGTTGCAAATATTGCGACTGAACTTGGCGCACTTGGGCTTAAGTTGGCAGGTGGTGGTAGCTTGGATTTGAATGGCAACCCTGTCTTTATAATCGAAAGTGCCCAAGATAAATTTTTTACCCAGAAATTCAACAACAGACTTTACGCAATGTGCGTTGGGATAGGCGAACATTTGCCTCGTCCAATTTCTCCCTTTTCTAAAATTCTAAATGGAAGAACGCTTACCTTGATAGCCAATAAAGGTTCAGCATTTGCGTCGGACATAGAACGATTGCGATATATCGAAAATGTTACCGGGGAACTCAAAAAGAAGAAAAACTTGAATCCGGAAGCATTGTTCGAACTGATCGAGGCAAGATCAGCTCAGAACGGATATAGTTATGAAGAGCTTAGAAAGTTGGTAATTCGAACCGGTGACACTTGGTTGGTGAAATCGTTTGATCGGGATTTTGCTTTCGAGGTAGTTTAGAGTGAAACACCCGCTCTTTCGCGTCTTCAAATTCCTTCCGGTATTCCTGTCCCACCGTTTATTTTTGTAATCTTCCAGCGATCAAGATTCTGGTATTCATATTTAAGATCAAAGTTAAAGTTTGAATCTATTACCAAAAGAAGCACGGCTTGTTCCTTCCCAAGTATTGCAAGAATTCGCATCGCCTTTTCATTCATGTATTTGAAGAAAGCATTGTGTTTGAATGGGTCAATAATAACCACCTTGCCATCGGAAACATAAGAGCCATTCGACCCATGTTTAATGCCTTCAGAGCAAAATCTGAAATAGGCATTTTGCCAAGCGGGCTCAATTTGTCGAATTAGCCCAATGAATTCCTTTGCCAATTCAATAATAATAACAGACTGTTCATCGCTCATTATGGAACTCTCCTAACGTATATTTGTCCTGCCTGATTCTGGAACTGCCCCACCCACGAATCAACAATATTCCCTTGAATATCAACCGCGCTGAAAGTAACTGACAATGAGCCAGGTCGGCCAATGCTGCTAAAGTCGCTAAGCGTATGATTAAAGTTTACCTGATATCCTTGATCAATGTATCGAGCGTAATCATTTTCAATCGTCTTGAAGGCAGACATATTGAAGTTTCCTTCTTGCGGAAATAGATTTATAGCACCCTGTTCAGGAAGGAACCTGTATCCGACAAGATGGCCACCCTGATCTCCAGTTATACCTTTGGCGGCAGCGTCCGCCTGTGCCTGAATCTCTGTAGTGCTCCGCACGCCACCTGAGAAATACTCTCGTAGATTACCTGACGCCGATAAAGTATTACCGTTAGCGTCCATGGTGTAAGTAACAGTGTTATTTCCAACGGTGCGCGTAACAGTACTCTCGCCACCGACTTCTATAGCATTTTTTGGATCAGTTGCACTAGCCTCTCGCACCACTAACTCATGGGGTATAGGTTCAGAATGTAGTGTATTATCGAGCTGACTAGGCGTAAGTTGCAAATCGCGATCAACTGTGCCATCAATATCCAAGCCAACACCCAACTTTCCGGTAATCAGCCCGTCATAATGTGGTTCTTTCGATGAGTTGCCATCAATTTTGTGTTCATCTTCCCCTGCCGGAAAAAAATTCAGCTGGTATACATCCAATTTATCCAATTGAAACCGCAGATGTCTCCAGTAACCATCTTCTTGTGTTTGAGTTCTCGTTTCCGTATCGCCATTTAATGGAAGTCGTCTATTGTTTCGATCAGCGATAAAAATACTTTGTTTCGTTTGACGCGCTTGCTCTTCTTCTCGACGGTCGAGGAGTGCTCTAAGCCTAGCCCTAATGTGGGGGGGGAGGTTAGACCAGCCGATTCGATTGGCTATCGCCATCAAATCTTCGATACGACAACCCACATCTAACAGCTTTTCTAAACTATATAGATCTCTTTTAAGTTTTCCTGAACCTTCGGTTCGAGGGTATGAAATGGTTCCAGCCATAGATTGCTTACCAACGTCCTTTGATTAAGCCTTGGTTCATCTCAGGGTGCTGGGTAGATTCATATATCTCATCGATTTCTGTCCATGCACATTCTGCGAGCGCTTGGACGTTAGCACCCTTGATGGTATCCGGTAATAATTCATGCAATGCTTCCGCAATTGATTTATTTCCGGTTTCGATTTCGCGTTGTAATGTGCTCAGGCGAGCTGAAAAAGTGCGATTGGCTAGGCCCGGAAAATGATACTGAGTTGCTAGTAGTGCTTTTACGCCTTGCTCCGTTGGGTAAATGAAATCATCATTTAGCTTAATCAGATCGTGCTCTGCCATAATACTCAAGGTCTTAGCGATGGTTGAAGGTCTACCGACACTGAATAAGTCCATCATTTCAAGAAGCTCTTCCAATGTGAAATTGGGGTATTCTGCACTGACGTCGTGGAAACTAATGTCGAAGTTCTGTTCGGCGATCTTTTCTACTATTTGAGCCGCTTCAATTTCATTAGTGTAGGCGCGGATAAGTTCGGGGAAATGTTTCAACCATCCAGGATTATTCAGCACTTCTATTGAGAACTTAGCATTAACTGGTCGGTCAGAATTTTCTAAGATTAATTCGATTACCTTGATGCTCGCGTCGTCGTCTTTTGACTCTTCTATTTGTCGTATCAGATTCAATAAAGCAAATGCATCGCCTGGATCACCAAATTTACTTGTGCTAAGAATTTCTGCATAACGGGAAACTTCGGAGTGATCTATCGTCAATGCAATGTCATCGTGCGCGCTATTTGCCATCAGAAATTTCCTTCATATAGGGCTTGAAGAATGTTAGTTGTTTTCTCTGGTGAAAAGCCTAGTGCGTGATAGGCTAACTTAATTACTTCTATTGTTGCTCCAGTAGGCGCAGGCTTACTTAGTTCCTTGTGTTCGGTAGAAATCAATTTCCACTTTCCTGCTTTCCCGACTACAAAATGGCCATCGCTAATACTTAGACGTTGCCGCATTATTCCTATCATCTCGGTTTTGTCGACTGGCTCCGTACTATCAAGGACGCCATCAATAGTTGAGTGAGAAGCGATGATTCGCGGTTGCATCATACTTGATCTTTTTCTCGTCGCACGCTGCTCAAGCTCACTGATCAAAATATGAAGAATACCTAATCGAACTCTCCCCATGCCGACAACCATTTTATTTCCTTCGGTGGCTTTTATGCCTAGCAAGCTCGTAAGCACACGTGTTTCATTTTCGAGGTTAGGAGCATCCTTCAGTTCAGTACGACATTGAATTCTGATGATAGTGTCGACTAATTCACGGAACAGTTCGGCCTTTACAAGTTGCCGATCTATCTTCCCCCTTAAGTTCAAATATACGGTTTCAAATTTCGTTGCGTCTTCCACACTAAGTGTGCGCATTTTCTGGTCGAACTCCAAAGAGGCTTGCGTATCAAATGCTCTTTGGATTTCCTGAAAATTGATTGCTCGCAATCTAACGCGCGTCATTTTTCTTTGAATTTCTGGCACATTTTTAAACTGCATATAAACATGCCAGGCGATACTTTCACCAACATAATCATCATCGGTCGCCAAGATTATTTCATTAAAATTGCAAGCATTGCGTCGAATCTCTTCAATGATTTGTTGGCCATTGCTTTTGAGCGTATACCTTAATTTAAAGTTTGATTGAATCAAATTATCAATAGTAATGTTCTCTGAAATGACCTCAGTGATACTGCCATTGGTACATTTAATTTCATATTCTGGTCCAAGGTATTCAGAGATCGTTTTTTCTTTACCGGGCGCTTCGATAATGACTAATCGCTTTGGAAACAACCTCACGCAACGTCGTTGACCATTTGGGAATGTAGCAGCGCCCAAGTAATAACCAAAGTATTTTACGGAGTCATCTTTAAGTGATTCAAGATTTCTATTCTTGTGCTCTGCGTTGATACCATAGGTCTCTTCACAGACAAAAGCAACAAAACAATCCTTTGCTCGAGAGACTGCGACGTTCAATAGAAACGGCTGGTCTTTGAAATATGGTTCCGCATTTTCTTTAGACCCGTGTACGCCGCTAAATATGACAATTGGCATTTCCGCCCCTTGTATAGAATCTACAGTGCCGATAATGATGCTATCAATATCGAATTTCGTTAGCCCGGCTTTTTCGCCTTTCTTTGTCACTATATCCATCATTGCATTTCGTAAGCATTGCACCTGTGCTTTAAAAGGAGTGACGATAGCAATCAAAGCAGGCGCTGAAAAAACAGGTATATTTTTTATCTCATTTTGCAGTTTGTAAAAATTGTATAGGCGCTCCCACTGGGAATACAAAAATATGGCAATCTGCTCGGCTTCTTTCAAACTGAACCGCGAGCTGCCGTCTCTACCATTTTGGAAATTTGAATCGATCCAGCTTAAAGAGGGCAGTGGACCTCGTTCTTTTAAAAAGCTGGGCAACAGCATGAGCTTATTTTTGTATACCATTTCATTACAAAACTGGATAATGTTTGACTGGCAGCGATAGTGGCCTCTAAGCATTAGACCATAGTCTTGGTAGGACACATAAGACGAGAGTCGTAAGGTGCTAAGCATACTTCCGTTGACTGTAGTCTGCTTGTTCTCATAGGCGCGAGCGAACTGGAATTTGGTATAGCCAAACAGAGAATAGGCGTTGGCTTCCTCTGCGAGTGAGACATCGGTGATCACAGGCTGCAACTGATCAACATCTCCAACGACCAGTAATTTTTTACAGAGTGACAGAAGTGGCATTCCCAGTCTTTGCTGAGCCTGTCCGCTCTCATCCATAATCATCAGCTCTGCTTTTCCTAATAAAAAGCGTCGTGGAGAATTTGGGTGTGACTTCTCCAAACTAAATAATTTAGGCGCGCTATGAAGTGTCGATACCAAGCATGGTGTCAACATGCAAAGCCTTCTAAGACCTTCTTCGACATTTTTTTCAGATCTTACGATCAAAAGTGAGTTGCGACTTTCAGACAGGAACACACCCTCCCAATATCGTGCAGCCCAATGGAATGCGTCAGCGCGCAAAGTCACGTCTAGTAGCTGATCAATTAAAATGTGGATTGTGTCTTCCAACATTTTGGAAAATGCACTACCTTCTAAATTATCAATGTGAATGCAATTGTCTTGTATTCTTTCCCGAAGTACTTCGGCTACGATTATCTTCCGTTGTTCTGTTCGAATATCAATTTGGGGATCGAAAAGTGATCTAATTTTCTCTGCGATATCTGTAGCCTCTTTTCGATTGTTACCTGAGTCGCTTCCTTTTGGAATTGAAATGAATCGATCCAAATTTTCCTCAAATTGCTTTAAGTTTAGGCTTCGACTATTTTCGATCTTCTCATTAATATTTTTCGTCAAGCTAACCAAATTTGCATGACACTCCTCGACGACTTCGTGAAGCAAAAGTTTTTTTCCGAAACAAGTTTCAGCATTTTCGATATAGCATTTGGTAAACTGTTTTAGCTGATCGATTTCCGAAAGGTGTTTACAATTGTCAAGCCACTGAAAAACGTTCGGCTCTGAAGGGGCGCACTCTTTCGCGATAACATATTTATCAAGCTTGTTATCAGTTTTTAGCTCATCTGATTTTGTTTTTGAAGGAAAAAAAGTGCCATACGAGTGAGGGGATGCACCAATCCAACGTTTGAAGTGTAAAAGGTTACTAGGAATATCATTGGCGTTAAACAACGATTTTGGAAATGCATCGATTATATTGGTTACCGACTGATTTGTAGCTCCTACTGCTACGATAATTGGGCATGGCAGTTTATTTAATGCAGCGCTTACCCAGTGATGCGCGATAACGGCTTTTAACATTGCTGTTTTACCTGAACCAGGTGGGCCGTTTACGGCAAGTGACTGACCGTCAGGCATTTTGCATATCTTACTCAGTGCCAATCTCTGCGAGTTATCAAGAGGAAACAGCGATCTGTCCGACAAGGACTTTAGAGCTGAACCTTTTTGTTCATCCATATGCCCCAAAAAAAATGGACCAGATAAAATGTCTTGGACGAGCGTGTCTTCATTTTGGATTGTTGGCTTCAGAGCATTATCATGAGTATGGATGGCTTGCGCCAACGGTGTTTCCTTATATCCTTGTTCTCCGCGAACTATGAGGTCATCGTACAAGTCCAAAATGTTGTTTAAGGTTTTGTCGCCAGCGCCATTAGCTTTATAGAGCGACGCATAGATTTTGAAGGTCTCACCTGTCGATTCTTTTAGTGCTTCAGCGAATGAATATATTGGGAATGAAGTTACGTGATGAGACAAGGTTATTGCGTACTTATGCCAAACTGCCCAGTCATCTGTGATCGGTGGAGATTCTTTGTCGTTGAAATCCATATAGCGTTGTTCGCTTCCCAAAACCCGCTCAGGTTTGGCCTTGCTTTCATGCTCTAAAAATTTCGTATTGAATAAAATCGATTTGCTTACGTCTGGTTTGAGTTGATAGTGATTATTTTCTTTGTCCACATTGTGTATGAACGAGGGAATCGCGAGAAAACAAATCTCCTCATTTATGTTTTCACAAAATGCTTGGTACACCAAATAACATTCTTTAGCCCGTTGAAAATTACCGTTTTTGATATATTGAATAAATTCTTCCCGAGTAGTGTCTTCTGCAGGCATCTTCATCGCGCCATTCTCGAGGAATGACTTGTTATCGATTTGAATAAATCTCGTTCCACGCAGTGGTAGAAATTGATCAAAATTAGGAAGATTGCATAAATGTTTCTGCAAATTGAGATATCTGTCTTTAGTCGTCATTTGGAATAAACGTTATTTTCACTATTTTTTGTAAATGAAATTCTTCTCTCCAGCATGCCACTATCACCTCTAATTCAGCTGTTTTAACACGAAGGTCATCGAGATTAATGTGTAGTTTGCGACTTCCTCTTTTATATTTAACTATCTTTCCTGCTGAGAGGGCAGTTTCTCGTCCATTTATTATTTCGAATTCGTAATGTGGATTTTCATTTGTCGGTGATGCCTTTAATTTGACCAACACTGTCGATAGATCATTTTCTGATACAGCACGCCGCTCGATTCCGAGACAACTTAAGTTGAAAAATGGAGCAACGGTTTGTTTTGTGATACGGAAATTTGCAGCTAGAGAATCCTTTATATCCCATCTAAAGTGTCCAGATTTTGACAACATTGAGGCGCTGATGGGTAACATGCAAGTAATTCCACAATCGAGCTTAATGCCGACAAGTGCCGCAGAATTGTAAAAACCAGGTAATTCAACATCTCTTAAGATATACGGTGACCATTCTGTAATGGGACTTATTCTACCTTCGAAATTTCCTGCCTCAGCTTTTGTAAAGACATCTCCAGACATCGCTTCAATACGAAATTCACGTTGAATTTTCTTTGATTTTTTTGATGTAGGTGCTGTCTCTTGAACTAGTAGCGTTAGATCGAGTCTAGAGCCTATTGCCAAGTCGATTAGGCCTGCTCTGAGCATTTCTTTGAACGAAACTAGACAAGCGATACCATCATTTTTCGATTGGACGAAAAAACGGTATGAATCTTCTTTGTCGCCCAGCCAGCCACCGCACTCGAATTGCCCTGTAACTTTGAAGCCATCTTTCAACGCTAGACGTAACCCTGGAAACCCTTCTTTAAATTCGACGGGTACGAGAATTGGACGGCACTGTTCTTCAAACTGAAAGTATGGAAAAAAATCGATGTTATCTTCCAAAGAGAAAAAGCCGTCACCCATATCTGCAATAGAAATTTCGTACCGACTATGGTTTGATTCTCCCTTTTCTTTGTTCGTTGCAATTCGACTTATATATGCATTTATTGGTTCTGCACTTTGTTGTTTGAAGGCTCGCAGGTATATTTTCTGTTTGTCGAGATCCCCCACAATTTCTGCGGTGACTAAAATTGGGTTCGATGTGCTTCGGTCATACTTTCTTATCGTTGGGCATTTGCTGCTGTATAAACACGAAAACACCAAGCCCTTGTGTTCTAGTTTCTGGCTCTCTAACAATAAAATTGTTAGGTCGTTTTCTTGTGCAATGCCAGCTAGGATGAAATCAACCTTTCCCAATTCTAATAGTTGTTCAATTTTTGTTACAACATAGTTGCAGTTGTTGCCGTCCCATTTTGCTTTGACAGTAAATTCAACATTACAGTCAAGGTTTGAATGATGCAGCCCAATAGAATAGAAAAGCTTGCGGTCTTTTATCGAGCTCGGTACTTCAGAGGCGACACCTAAAATTTCTGTTGTAATGGTTCCCTTGAAAGAGTACCGCGCATCACTCTTTCCTCGAAATGTGCCACTTATTTCGTTTGGTAATTCTGGGCAATCAATTATTGTTGAAAATTGATCGCCTTTAGTTGTTAATTGAATGTAAATTGCAATGCCACGATTTTTTGCCCACTGCAGCATGGATTTTTGGTTTCCGTTGATCTCTAAATCCCAGATAGAAATTCCATTTGTCAGCTTGATCAAACTATCGCTCGATGCGGTAGTGGTAGAGATATAGAGACTTGTCTCGTATGGCATTTCAGCAGGAAGGATATCTTTGATTACCCACCGATTTTCTTCATATGCTCGGAGCAAGACAACATTCCCACAAACATTTTCTGGCGAGGAGACGAAGTTCTTTAATGCTTCGTCTTGAAATTTCGTAGAGGCGGTGCTTGGCTTACCTGATTTATCAAGATATTGCCATTCGGCTAAGTAACCAGGGTTGGTCTTTCTTACGGTGGCATTTTTCTCAAGATAAATCAAAGATCGCTCCTCATATTTGATAACCAGGATTGAATTTTATTAATATTATAGATTGATAAAGTGGCTTTTTTCTAAAGTAAAACGGAAAGAGCTGCTTGATCACCGTCAAGCAATCAAATCATTTGGAATTTCTCCTGGGTCAATTGGATGAGTTTTACAATTCGTCCTACGGGCTTTGAGCATCTGAGATCGCTTCGGTCGTAGAAATTAGTATTGGTTGTCGTTTTGAGGGAAGGCCTTAGGAAATTTTTGATAGATGAATCCTTGATAGAGCGTAAAACGTATATTTTTGGTTTGTCAGCGATGCCGTCACGCACCTGTTGAGAAACCAATACGTCAAGTTAACCAAACATTATCCGGCGATATGAAGGTGGCTTTGGTTGTCCCATTTTGGAATGCTCTTAATCTGAAGGCTTGAAATTTGGCCGAATCTAGTTGGCATTTTCTATTTTGAAGCTCTACTATTATTTTGAAGTCCTCAATCTGTCTAGATAGTCAGCCCAACGCTGCATCATTTCACGTCGAGCTGGAAGATGGGCCGTCCTATTGTAAGCGCGGCCGTTTGGGTCGATGACCGCATGAGCAAGTTGATGTTCGATTAGATCCACTCGTTCGCCAAGGACTTCATCCATGATAGTTCTTGCCATTGCCCTAAAACCATGGCCAGTCATCGTGTCTTTGTCAAAACCGAGAGCGCGAAGCGCTGCATTGATCGTATTTTCACTCATGAACCGATCGTCCGTTCTGATACTTGGAAACACATATTTTCGATGTCCAGTTAACTTGTGTAGATCCTTGAGAATCGCCATAGCTTGGTGAGACAACGGTACAATATGTTCAATCCCCATTTTCATGCGCGGCCCTGGAATGCGCCAAACTGCATTTTCAAGATCAAATTCTGACCATTCAGCACCCCGCAATTCCCCTGGACGCACAAAAAATAAAGGCGATAATTTTAGCGCTGCGACCGCAAAAGGGTGGCCGGAATAACCATGGATGGCTCGTAACAGAACAGCCGCTTCTTTGGGCTCAGTGATTGCAGCATAATTCGTTCGTTGAGGCTGGGAGAGCGCTCCCCTTAAGTCAACGGTGACGTCTCTCTCCGCCACACCAATTGCAACAGCATAGCGAAAAATCTGGCTACAAAGGCTTTTGACTCGATTAGCCGACTCGATTGCTCCACGTGCTTCAATTTTTTGTACTGCGGAGAGTATATCTCGCGGACCCAGAGTCGAAATTGGTACTTTGCCAATGTAGGGGAAGACGTGATTATTTAACCACGAGATATTTTTTTTGTGAGTTTTATCAGATTTTGTTGAATTAATCTTCGTGAGCCATTCATTGGCGACTTTTTCAAACGTAAATTCAGCCGACTTAATTCGATCCAGTTTTTCTTTCCGCTTATTTTCAGCGGGGTCAATATTTTCCGCCAATAGTTCTTTCGCTTCTTCTCTGCGTTTTCGAGCTTTAAGTAACGAAACCTCAGGATAGACACCAAGTGCTAAGGTTTTTTGCTTGTTTGCGAAGCGATAATTCAGTCGCCAGTATTTACCGGCAGCTTTTACCAGAAGAAAAAGCCCATGCCCGTCAGTATGTTTGTCTCCAGCGGGTGCGCCACTATGTTTGACATTGCGAATGAATGTGTCAGTGAGAGCCATGAAATCCCCTGTGTTGGTACCTGATTTGGGGTAGCTTCGAAGTACCAACAGAAATACCATCAAAATATTGAGATTTGATGATATCTGTTGACACAGTTTTAGACAACAAAAAACCCACAATGCAGTTAAACATGTGGGTCTTCAGTCGATTTGATACTTGTTGATACAAGTAAATGGTGCCGAGAGCCGGAATCGAACCGGCACGCCTTGCGGCGCTGGATTTTGAGTCCAGTGCGTCTACCAGTTCCGCCATCTCGGCAACGCATAAGAAGAATTATGACAGGGTGCCGCGATTTTTGCAAGCGGCTTAGCGAAATTGCTGTTATATTTTATGGTTTCCCTGTTCAAAATAGCGTTTTGCTTAAAATTTGAGCAGGTCGCAAGTTACTGTCTTTCCTCGAATTTTGCCTTTCTTTATTCTGTCCCTTCCTCTATTTCTTTAGTGTTGGCGTCACTCTTGTTGGATGTCGCTTGCATGTTGCTGTCTTTGGCTTTCGCTTCACGTTTTTTGTACAAGGTGAAGAACTCATCATTGTCGGCTGCGCGTTGTCCTTCCCAAATCAATTCCCATTTACCTGGGAAGTCAGAGTCGGTCACGATTTTTGATTTTGCCTTACTACGGTTGCCCTGTGTGAGTAAGAGGTCGCAGTTTTGCTCGGTGAAACCGGCAAAATGGACTTGGCTAAAGTAAGCGAAGGAGGCACGTTGTGCGGGCCCGAGTTTGCTATCAATACAGCGATAAGGCATAGTAATTTTTTGCGCCATGTCTTTCGCCACTAAAGAGTAGCTCACGCGATGGTTAATCAAAGGTAAGCACAAGGACATCAATAAGAACCAGCCTAAGATCACTCCTCCAGTGGAGAGCACGACCGCACGCCATAGCACCGATGGTTGACGCGAGATGCGCCAGTACACGATGCGAAACCAGATAGCGGTGACGGCGAGTGCGATGATGAGTGTGATCGCATTAAATTCAGGCACATATCCCGGCGCCCACTTCAATACTTTTTGGCTAATCTTGGCTGGCCAGCCTGTTTGTGCAGCGATCCAGGCGAACCAGAATAAGCCGGCCGCTCCTGTCATAACCATCACGGCAAACCAATCGACAGCGTTAATCGCCGAGCGTTTCATGGTCGGTAAACCAAACGCCGCTAAGATGGCGAGTGGCGGCAACAATGGTAGCAAATAGCTTTCTTCTCGGTTCGGGTTGAGCATCGCGAGCACCGTGAAGCATAGTAAAAAGCCGGCAGCCAAGGAAATATGCAAAGTCTTTTCTTGTTTGCGCCAGGCATAGATAGCCCAGGCAGCAAATGGCCATGCAGGCCAAGCAAACCAAATACCATATTTAAAAAAATGGAGGAAATTATCTAAGCTAGGCTTGGCTATTTGAAGGTAATTCCATTCCATCCATGCTTGGTAGGGGCTGCTGTCATACGGTTGAATTTTTTCAAGAACAAAGAGCCAAATCACAAGTACCAAGGCAGCAACTGGTGCACTGATTGCGCTCAGTCCCAAATACAAATTTTGCTTGCGATAGAAGCACAGAGCCAGCAAAGTGAGCAGCATTGCTGCTGGCGTGACCCATCCATGAGTTAATGTTAGTAAGCCTAAGATTAAGCCAATTTTAAGTGCAGTGAGTTTCTTCGGATGTTCGAAGTAGCGAGCAGCTTGATAAATAGCGTAAGCGATTAAGGCAATGAACAGCGGTCCAGCACTGGTCATGTGGCTGGGAATAAGTAAGCCCAAGCAACCGAGATAAAAGAGGAGCGCGCCATCAGCGAGCGTGCGACCGAAATCTTTGGGTTCAGGTTGTCCGCCAAATGGAAGTTTTAGTGGTTGCGCTTCAGCCCGGCGACCGAGTAAATACGTGGTGTACCAGACCGAAATCGCACCAAGCAAAAAAGCTAAACCGGTAGAGATGCGGGCAGCCATCGGATCACCAATGATGCCGCCGAAGAGTTTGATGCAGAGTGCACCTAGCCAGTAGGCGAGTGGTCCTTCTTCCGGCATTGGTAGGCCGACTACATGGGGCCAAAGCCAGTCATTGAGATTGCCATTTGCCATCGTCCACATCACGCCGAAGCTGGCAGCATCAGGGCCTTTCCATGGATCGCGTCCAATTAATCCTGGCAATATGTAGAGCAGACAAAGGCTAAGAATGGCCCAGCGGGGCAGAGCGATAGTCGCAGCGGCAGGTAGGCGAACTGGCTTCATAGATTTTTTTTCGATAAAACTCGATGATACAAAAAAGGCAGCCGTAGCTGCCTTGTTTTTTCTTACTTCGCGTACTGCTGTTGCGTAATTCTCTAACTATTCGCGATTTATATGCTGTTTAAGCAAAAATGCGGTCGGGAATAGTGAGAGAGCTTGAGCAATTATTGTGCAGAAACGGCTGTCTTAGAGCCAACAGTACCAAATTTCTTACGGAATTTGTCAACGCGACCAGCTGTATCAACGATTTTGTGCTTACCAGTGTAGAAAGGATGGGATTCAGCAGAAACCTCAATCTTTACCAATGGATATTCTTTGCCTTCGAATTCGATTTTATCTTTCGTGCCGATAGTGGAACGTGTGATGAATTTGAAATCGTTAGATACGTCGTGGAATACAACTTCACGATAATTTGGGTGGATACCGTCTTTCATGCTTGCCTCAAAAAATAAATTGGTAGCCAATAGTCACTTCGTCGGTCGTCTTGCTTCTTGACCCGATTGCTTATCACTTGCCAGGGTTAAAGTACTTTGACTGAATAGGCTCAGCCAAGCCCGCGATTATACAATAAAATGGCGGCAATGCACGAATTTGCGGCCCAGTAGATAACTGAGATCGCCTAAAAATGAAGGGGAAATTGCATGTCTAGCAATATGCACGTCAATATGAGCAGTTTGCTGCATGTAGTTGAAGTGATTGGGGTTTTTGTTTTTGCTAGCTCTGGTTTGGTTGAAGCTAGGCGCAAAAAGATGGACTTAGTGGGGGTCTTTACGGTGGCCTTCATCACCGCTTTTGGTGGTGGTACGGTACGTGATATTTTGCTCGATCGACGCCCCTTATTTTGGATAGAAAACTACGAATATCCGACCCTCATATTCCTATTCTGCCTTTTGGTATCCCCGTTTTTCCGACAGCTACGTCAGGTCGTGACGGAAAAAGTCATCGTATATGCGGACGCTTTGGGTTTGGGGCTATTTAGTGTCGGTGGTGCGTCTTTAGCATTCGGGATGAAGATGCCACTCTTTGTATGCGTGATGATGGGTGTCATTACCGGCATTTTTGGCGGCGTTTTGCGCGACATGATTTGCAACGAAATCCCTATGGTGTTTCGCCGCGGTCAACTGTATGCGACCTGTGCCTTTCTTGGTTGCTGGACTTATCTCGCCATGGCCTTGATGCAATTTGCTGAGTTGCCTGCCGTCTTGGCAGGCATTGCCATGACCGTTGTTTTGCGTCTATTGGCAGTACGTTTTGACTGGAAGTTGCCAGGTTAAGTTCGCTTGCGCGGCGGTTTT
>CANHZI010000081.1 GCA_947464955.1 Oxalobacteraceae bacterium | reverse complement strand
CAATCTTCAAAAAACGAGTCAAGAAATTATTCGCACCATGCAAGGGCGTATCAACAAACAAGGTCATACCTTAGAAATTGAAATTCCTGATGAGATTGTAATTGATAGCTATCCCGGACCTTATGGGCAAGTTATTACAAACTTCATTAATAATGCCTTGATACATGGCTTCGAAGATATCGAAAATGGTCAAATGCGCTTGAAGGCAGAACAGATTGGACCCGACTATATACGGATTCAGTTCTCAGATAATGGTAAAGGCATTAGCCCCGAACACCTACGCCGCATTTTTGATCCCTTCTTTACAACTAAGTTAGGGCAGGGCGGAAGTGGTTTAGGTATGAATATCGTACACAATATCGTCAATGATTTACTGGCTGGCACCATCGAAGTCGAGAGCGAAGTCGGCCACGGCACACGCATTACATTAGTACTTCCAACCCATCCAGATCAAACCGTCCAAAGTTGATTGTCTTATTTTCAGAGGCTAACGACGAAGATTTTACTGAAAAAGAAGATAAAAAAACGCCTCCCAAAAATTCTGAGAGGCGTAAATCCCACCAAGAAACCTTTACTAGTATTTTTATTTGATCTGCTTCAATCTTATGAGTGATATGCAGATTCACCATGGCTAGTGATATCCAAGCCTTCGCGTTCTTCATCTTCTGGTACGCGCAGACCGATAACGATATCGACCAGTTTGTAAGCGATGATAGACACCACTGCTGACCACAAAATTGTGACGCCAACCGCTGTTGCTTGTGTCGTTACTTGACCAACGATGGAGTAAGGATCAGCTGAACCTTTGTTAGTAACGTAGTCGAAAATACCCACGCCGCCCAGGGATGGTGATGCGAATACACCAGTCAACAAAGCGCCCAAGATACCGCCTACGCCATGCACACCGAATACGTCGAGTGAGTCATCTGCACCAAGCATACGTTTCAAACCATTGACACCCCACAAGCAAACTACACCGGCGAGCAAACCAATTACCAAGGCACCCGATGGACCTACATAACCGCATGCTGGTGTAATCGCCACCAAACCTGCTACCGCACCAGATGCGCCACCCAACATCGATGGTTTGCCTTTAGTGATCCATTCACCGAAGACCCAAGATACTGTCGCCGCTGCTGTCGCTAACAAAGTGTTGATGAAGGCCAAAGCGGCTGTGTCATTCGCTTCATACGCAGAACCTGCATTGAAACCGAACCAACCTACCCACAACATCGACGCACCGATCATCGTCATCGTTAATGAGTGTGGCGCCATCGCTTCGCGACCATAACCGACACGCTTGCCGATCATGAACGCACCAACCAGACCTGCAACCGCAGCGTTGATATGCACCACGGTACCACCAGCGAAATCAAGTGCACCCATCTGGAACAAGTAACCTGCTTTTGCTGTTTCAGTCGCCAATGTCGCTGCATCTTTAATTGCATCTGGACCTGTCCAGAACCAAACCATATGGGCGATTGGCAAGTAGCTGAAAGTGAACCACAACACGATGAACAACAACACCGCTTTAAACTTCGCACGCTCAGCGAAAGCACCGATGATCAAGCCGCAGGTAATCGCCGCAAATGTCGCTTGGAATGCTGCAAATACGAACTCAGGAATTACCACACCTTTGCTAAACGTAGCTGCAGTAGTGAAGCTGGCTTTTACTGGATCAAAAATTCCCGCCAACATCACGCGGTCAAATTTACCAATGAAACGACCACCTTCGGTAAACGCTAATGAGTAACCATAAACGCACCACAAGACAATAATCACAGCGAAGATCATGAACACTTGCAACAAGATCGACAGCATGTTCTTAGAGCGTACCAAACCACCGTAGAACAAGGCCAAGCCAGGAATCGCCATCATGATGACCAATAGCGTTGCTACCATCATCCATGCTGTATCACCTTTATTTGGTGTAGGTGCTGGTGCTGCTGCCGCGTCCACTGCTGGAGCGGAAGCTGCAGCTTCAGTTGCAGCCGGTGCCGATGCTGGCTCTGCAACAGCGGACGAAGCCGGCGCTGATGCGACAACTGCCGCCACTGCGGGAGCCGAAGCTGCCGCCGATGCTGAGGCACTCGCGTCGTCCGCCCATGCCAAACTTGCTTGACTCATCGTTACCGTTAAGGCGATGGCCGCAAGAGATTTCAAAAACGTTTTCATCATTTTCTCTCTCTTTAATTTCTTAAAGTGCTTCATTGCCGGTTTCACCGGTACGAATACGCACAACCTGATCTAAGGAGTACACGAAGATCTTGCCGTCACCGATCTTGCCAGTACGAGCGGAAGTTTCAATTGCTTCAATCGCGCGTTCCACGATACTGTCTTCGACCGCTGCTTCGATCTTGGTTTTCGGTAAGAAGTCGACGACATACTCTGCACCGCGATACAGTTCTGTGTGTCCCTTTTGACGACCAAAGCCTTTAACTTCAGTCACGGTGATCCCTTGCACGCCGATTTCAGAGAGCGCTTCGCGCACTTCATCAAGCTTGAAAGGTTTGATAATTGCTGTAATTAATTTCATGATGGTCTCATTGAATATCGGAAAATTAGAAAGCTTTTACTGCAGACAGAACCAAGCTTGTCTTTCCAGTAAATTTTCCTGCTGGTGTGATATAGAGTTTGTCATCGGCATTTGTACCAATCACTGCGAGAGCAAAATTGACGCCGCCAAATTCTTTAGTCACACCAATTTTCCAATCGTTGTAGGCGTATGCACTATTGTTCTTGAGCGTTTGACGACCTGCATGCAAGTTCAATGTGTAGCCTTCCGCCATTTCGATATTCGCACCTATATCCAAATAGCCACTGCTTTTACTATCAACGAAAGCAAATGTGTTTGTCACTGAATGTGAATATTTGATATAAGCAGGGCCGTTGCTCAATTGGCCGTAAAACTCTGTTGTATTGGCGTCGACAAAGCCTTTGACTTTGCCGAGATCATTTGATGGATAAACATAAGATAAAACACCGACGTCGTAGTTGATACCGTTTGCAATTTCGCCGCGTTTACCTGCGTACAAATCGATCTCAACGCTGCCACCACCGCCTGCATCTTTAGTCCATTTAATGGTGGACAACCACGTACCGGCATACAGTCCGTTCACGTTATTAGTGTAGTCTGCACCGCCTTGTAAGGCTGGTTTGAGACCAGATTGTGAGATACCGCGGTAACGGTAATCGGTGACTGCACCGATATTGAAACTCACTTCATGTTCTGGTTTGGCTTCGGCCGGTTTGGCGTCTTGCGCATAAGCAACACTTCCCATGAAAGTACTTGCAACCGCTGCACAGAGTAGAAATTTTTTCATTTCGTTTCCTTCTTTTATTTAAGAGTAAATCAATGCTGGTTAATAAATACTTAGCTTTGCTGCTATTTCTTTGTTGCTTACACCGGTATTAGCAGAACTCGTGCCAGTTTTTGATTTTGAGAGTTCAGCACATAATTTTTTCAGAAGTGGTATCGTGTTTGTGCAGTGCACACCTATGAAAATACGGTTTTTTCGATTAAAACTTGGTTTTCATTGATTTCACCAAATTTTCTTCAAAGTAGTAATAATTTATTATCGTAATGATGTAAGCTGCCAATCAATGCACCAAAATGGCGCTTATTTGATTTGCATAAACTTTATAATGCACCGTTACAGTACCTGCTAAGTTCCTGTAACGGCAGGAGTTAAAGAAGTTTCAATCAAAGAGAGATAGACATGGATGCAAATAATTTTCTCAACGACATGCAAGCGAAGATTCATCAAGCTTTTGAAAACTCGCCGGCTAAAGATATAGAGAAGAATGTAAAAGCAATGATGACTCAGGGTTTCGCCAAGCTCGATTTGGTCACTCGTGAGGAATTTGATATTCAGGCTCAGGTATTAGCGAAAACACGAGCAAAGCTAGAAGCATTGGAAGCACGTGTCGCTGCGCTGGAGGCTCAACTCAAGGACGAATAAATGGGACTAGCGGTGCTGAAAAGTCGTGCACTGAGCGGCATGTCAGCGCCGGAGGTCACCGTTGAGGTGCACTTAGCCAATGGCTTACCCGCGTTCACGATTGTTGGTCTGCCTGAAACCGAGGTCAAAGAATCTAAGGACAGGGTGAGGGCAGCGATTCAAAATGCTCGTTTTGATTTCCCTGCTCAACGCATTACCGTCAATCTTGCCCCAGCAGATCTCCCCAAGGAATCGGGACGCTTCGACTTGGCTATTGCTTTAGGCATCTTGGCGGCGTCAGGTCAAATTCCCTCTGATACCCTAGATCAGTACGAATTTGCTGGAGAACTTTCGCTTTCGGGGGAACTTAGGCCTATCCGCGGCGCACTGGCCATGACCTTCGCGATTTCCCGTTCTACAGTCCAAATCAAACAAATAGATCACGGCGAAGTACCCGCCTTCATCCTTCCATTTGCCAACGCCGAAGAAGCCGCTCTAGTCAAGAACGCGCGTATTTTTCCCGCCCATTCACTGTTACAGGTGTGCGCCCACTTCGCGGCGAGATCAGATGAGCAAAGGCTATCACCGTTTCATGCCAGTGGTCAAAGCGTACGGCCCGTATATCCTGATTTCAGTGAAGTAAAAGGCCAACTGCAGGCAAAACGAGCGCTCGAAGTGGCCGCTGCTGGGCAACATAGTGCGTTGATGATAGGACCACCAGGGACCGGGAAATCGATGCTGGCGAGTCGATTTCCCGGGATTTTACCGACCATGACCGATATTGAGGCACTAGAGTCAGCCGCGGTGCAATCACTCACGAACGGCTTCAACATTCAGCAATGGAAGCAAAGGCCATATCGTGCCCCGCATCACACCGCTTCAGCGGTAGCTTTAGTCGGTGGTGGTGGTAACCCGCGTCCCGGCGAGATCTCTCTTGCTCACCGTGGGGTCTTGTTTCTCGATGAACTACCGGAATTCGACCGCAAAGTACTAGAGGTATTACGTGAACCCCTAGAATCAGGACATATCAGCATTTCTCGCGCAGCCAAACAGGCTGAATTTCCCGCCCGATTTCAACTTATCGCAGCGATGAATCCTTGCCCTTGTGGCTATTTCGGTCACTTTAACGGCAAGTGTCGATGTACACCTGACGCAGTTACTCGGTACCAAGGGAGGCTTTCGGGCCCATTGCTTGACCGTATTGATATGCAAATACCTGTCAATGCCTTACCCCACGCGGATTTACTTAAGCAGGCCGATGGTGAGAATAGTGAGTCGATACGCGGCAGAGTAGAGCAAGCATATTCCTTACAAATTAAGCGTCAAGGCAAGTCCAACCATCTGCTTTCAACCAAAGAGATCGATGAGTTTTGCATTGCCGATCAAGCTGCCCAGCAGATGCTACAAAACGCCATGACAAAACTAAACTGGTCTGCTCGTGCCTATCATCGCGTCTTAAAAGTAGCACGGACTATCGCCGACTTAGCAAATAGCTCACAGGTGGGCTCACAACATGTGGCAGAAGCGATACAGTATCGTAGAGCCTTACGGGAACATTAATGTACAGCAATAAGTTTTTCGCATTTTTTATTTGTTTGGCTTACACTGTTACTTAATAGTAAGAACTTTGTATTACAACAAAGCGTGTCTCATTTTCAAAAGTAATTCACTGGGTTAACCAAAAACGGGTTCATTTTTATTCTTCCTAAGACTTCTGCGTAGGACAGGCAAAAGTAGGAAGGTTTAACTGTCTCCCGCTTTTTTCATACAACACAAGTCGAGGTTTTTTGATGAGCATCAAACGCAGAATTTGGGCCCTCCCCATTGTCGCCACCGTTATCTTCGGTGTAGGTATCGCAGCCAGTGTGTATTTCTCCACCACCGCGATCAAATCAATCAAAACCACCGAGAGTATCGACTACCCGGTCTTGGATAAATCAAAAAATATTCAAGCCGATGTGCAAGGTATCGTTGACGCTCTCAAGCAAGCGGTTGGCGAAGATGATAAAAAAGGGATAGATGCAGTCGGCGAGAAAGCCAAGAAAGTTCGCGAAAAATTCAAAGCTTTAGGGGCCCTCCCTGGCCAGCAAGCATTAGGCGATCGTCTTAACAAAGAGTTCGATGCCTATTACGGTCCAGCCGTTTCTGTGGCCAAAATTATGCTCGGTATGGATCAAGGTGATCCTCAAGCAGCAATTGGACAAATGCAGACGTCGTTGAAAGTGTTAGAGACAGATCTCGCGAAAACCGTCGAAGCTGCCCAGACTCAGTTTACCGCTGGTGTTGATAATAGTAACGACAACGTACGTCGTGTGCTATTCACCGTGATTGCTTCTGGGCTGTTTGTGGTGTTGATTCTTGGTGTCGTTTCCTTCTTCATTATTCGCACGATCTGGCAGCAACTTGGTGGCGAACCAGAATATGCTCAAGAGATCGCTTCTGCTGTGGCTTCTGGCGATTTGACGATGCGTATCGATGTTGAACCGGGTGATACCAGCAGTTTGCTTGCGGCCTTAAGTGAGATGCAAACACGCCTGCAAAACATGGTGTCCGAAATCAAGACTTCCGCGGAAACCATCAAAGTTGCTAGTGCAGAAATCGCCTCAGGAAATACCGATCTGTCTTCTCGCACCGAATCTCAAGCAAGCAGCCTCGAAGAGACTTCTTCTTCGATGGAAACGATGACGGAAACCGTTAAGCAAAATGCAGACAACGCCCGCCAAGCGAATAAGATGGTGGAAACCGCATCAGAAGTAGCGGTCAAAGGTGGCGCGGTCGTCAGTCAGGTTGTGACTACGATGGACGACATCAACCAATCTTCAAAGAAAATCGTCGACATTATCAGTGTCATCGATGGTATTGCCTTTCAAACGAATATTCTGGCTTTGAATGCTGCGGTAGAAGCAGCTCGAGCAGGTGAACAAGGTCGAGGATTTGCGGTGGTGGCCTCAGAGGTTCGTAGTTTGGCGCAACGTAGTGCAGCTGCGGCCAAAGAGATTAAAACTTTGATTGGTGACTCTGTGGATAAGGTGACGGCTGGTTCTGCCTTGGTAGATCAAGCAGGCCAAACCATGGATGAAATTGTCGCTTCTGTGCGTCGGGTCAGTGACATCATGTCTGAGATTACCGCCGCTAGCCAAGAGCAAAGTTCTGGTATTCAAGAAATTGGATCTGCCATCAATCAAATGGATGAAATGACACAGCAAAATGCGGCATTAGTTGAAGAAGCCGCAGCCGCAGCGGAGTCATTAGAAGAGCAAGCAGATCTACTGACTAAAGCCCTCGATGTTTTCAAACTCAATAACCTGCAATCGTCTGCAATGAATGTTAATCGCGCACCAGCCTCTCGGCCTGCGGCGATGCGTTCCAATGCACCGAGAATCGCTGCTAAGCCAGCAAAAAAATCAAGCAGTGACGATAGTGGTGAATGGGACGAATTCTAGCAATTAAGCTTATCAAAGCTCGCACTTTCTAAAAAGGACAAACTACGGTTTGTCCTTTTTGTTTAGGGCACTGGAACGACACTGGAACTTGACTGAGCGCGTCAAGCAATTTCAATGGACAATGTCTAAGATCAATCCAGTTGAGGATGCTAGAGCTAAGCAATAGTGGGCATGTATCTTTGCACTAGGTGGACCCAAAAGCTTGCACCGATTGGCAGTAAATCATCGTTAAAATCATAACTAGGGTTATGGAGGTTACAGGGGCCAAGGCCATGACCCGCACTACGATGATCACCATCACCGTTACCCAAGAACACGTAACATCCAGGTTTGCTTTGTAGCATATAGGCAAAGTCCTCGGCGCCCATCGTCGCTTCTACCGCCGTATTTACGGCGTCTTTACCAACTACCTCTTGCATCACCTCGATCGCAAATCGTGTTTCTGCAGCATGATTAATCAAAGGCGGATAGTTACGCTTAAATTGAAAGTCGACTTCCGCATCAAAAGCTTGTGCGGTATGTTCTGCGACCGTTTTCATTCTCTGTTCGATCAGGTCCAGTGTCGCATTACTAAAGGTTCGTACCGTCCCTTTCAAATGAGCATCGTCTGGAATGACATTGGTGGCGCTGCCCGTATGAATCTGCGTCAAAGATAAGACTGCAGGATCTATAGGGTTGACGTTACGGCTTACAATAGTTTGCCAGCTTTGCGCTATTTGGACCGCAACCATCACCGGATCAATCCCTTTTTGCGGCTGTGCCGCATGGGCACCTTTTCCGCGAACAATCACGTGAAATTCATTCGACGAGGCCATCAGGGCACCTTCGCGCACCCCAAAACTACCGGCTGGCAAACCTGGCCAATTATGCAGACCATACACCGCATCCATCGGACATTGCTCAAACAAGCCTTCCGCGATCATGCGTCGCGCACCACCACCACCTTCTTCAGCTGGTTGGAAAATCAAATACACGGTTCCATCGAAATCAGCATGATGAGCCAAATAATGGGCTGCGCCCAATAGCATCGCGGTATGGCCATCATGACCGCAAGCATGCATCTTTCCTGGGTAAGTTGAGGCGTGCGCAAATTGATTGATCTCTTGCATCGGTAAGGCATCCATATCTGCGCGCAGACCAATTGCCTTCTGACTTTGGCCTTTCTTGATGATGCCAACCACGCCTGTTTCTGCTAGTCCCTCTAAACAAGGGATCCCCCACTCTTTAAGCTTGGCTGAAACAACTTTAGAGGTGCGGTATTCTGCAAAACACAGCTCAGGGTGAGCATGAATATCACGGCGAATTTTGGCGAGCTCGTCTTGCAAGCCCAGGATAGGGTCAAACAAATTCATTACTGTCTCCAGCTACTTTGTCGATTTTTCTAGTGTAGTGTATTTTACCGGACGCTTTCAGACTCACACAGGTTTTGCTGCGAAGCATGCAGAAAGCTAGGACCACGGCAGATAAGCTTAAGCAAAATTAGCGATCTTTTAGAATAACTTACCTAATTTTGCCGTTTTTTAGGCTTTTCCTAGGGGAAATCGCAGAAAAAACGCAGATATTCATCTTTTTTATGACTGATATATAAAAAAGCATCGAGACTTATTTGCTGCACTGCGATAAAGTAACAACTGTCTCCTCCAACACCTCCTAAAGGTTTGGACTTAACCCGCAGCCTAGGCTAGCGGGTTTTTTTTTGCCAATTCGAATGATGAAGTACAGTTGAAGAAAGAAGATAGGAAATTTGAGGGGGAGAAGGGACGAGGAGTTGACCTGCGTCCTTTTAATGCAAAAGTACGCTTTGCCCCATGTAGGAATCAAACTTTGCTAAAAACTCGTCGATTTCTTCGATACTGGGTTCATTCGAAATCAATTGCTGTACGTCATGGCGGAAAGTTTCAGCTTGTAATCCACCAATAAAGCATTCGCGACGAACTGCCTTATCTGTAATTTCGTAACCGCCAAAGCGCAGCGCCTCGTGATCAGATTCAGCACCAAACTCAACGACGCTGTATTGGTCGCTATTGTATATGATGTTCATTTTATTCATCCTTTCTCAGAGTAGAGAATAACCATCCAAAACAAACATGAATGAAAAGGTGCTTATTTAGTATTGAGACAACTGTGCAGGTGCGAATGCAGCCCTTGCGTTAATAGTTACGGCACGGCAAGGCTTGAACTTTAGAGGTGGGATGGGGAGAATTTTTTGCGTGCAATTGAAAGGTGCTGGTACAACGTGGCTTAAAGTTTAATCTCTTGCCCAAAATGCAAAAGCCCAGCAAAGGTTTCTTGCTGCAAAAACTCTTTTAAATTGCTTAGATGCTCGCGATCGTTCATCGCCAAATAGAGAAAATGCGGTTGAATTCGTAAAAGCCGCATTAAGGTCACTCGCAACACCAAATTACCAATACAACAAAAGCAACCGGGCGCTATGCGTTCAATGAAGAGAGTAGAACTGGATTGAAGAGGCATCATTCCGGAGGGTAGTCCTTCCAAAATGATGCCGATTTTTAATTGCGGTATCGTTTGAACTACAGCATTGTGTTGCGCAACTGCGCTGGCGATCCAAGATTCTCTTTCTTGATAATTGCCGCCAGCCACCAATACTAATTCAACGGATTTACTCTCCGCGTTTACCATACTTGACCGATTCCACTCCGAGCTGCTTGAGCTTACGGTACAGATGCGTACGTTCCAAACCTGTTTTCTCGGCCACACGTGTCATGCTACCGCCTTCGCGATGCAGATGATATTCAAAGTAAATACGCTCGAAAGCATCACGTGCCTCACGTAAAGGCAGGTCAAACGACAAATTACCAAAATTGTGCTGATTATTTTGAGCTAACTGATTACCTATCGAGAAATCGCGGTTCTCAAATGCAGCCGCTGGTTGATTAAATTGAGCGACAGGAGCAGGTGCAGAAGGAGCATCCATTGCACTTATGCGACTTATTGGCGTCACTGGTCGTGGTGGCTCAATATTGCGGGTCAGTCCTTGTTGAACTGCCTTTAATAGCTTTTGCAGAGCGATTGGCTTTTCGAGGAAATTCAAAGCACCGATTCGAGTCGCTTCCACTGCTGTATCAATCGTTGCATGACCAGACATCATAATCACAGGCATAGTCAAGAGACCATCGCGCTGCCATTCCTTGAGCAAGGTTACGCCATCAGTATCAGGCATCCAAATGTCCAGCAATACCAAGTCCGGGCGAGCTTGTGCTCTTGCTTCGCGCGCCTGCTGTGCGTTTTCAGCTAATTGAACAACGTGTCCCTCGTCACCCAAAATCTCCGAGAGTAATTCTCGGATTCCCATTTCGTCATCGACTACCAATATGTTTGCCATAAATGTACCCTAAACCCTACCACGATAATTTTAATTTGCTGTTCTTCTCTAAGGAAGCTTTCAGCATTCACAGCACACATTAAATACTCAGGTATTTAATTCCGGTGCTAACTTTAACAGCAAAATCGATACTTTGGCACCGTTTGTATCAGTACGGTTTTGAATATCAATCTTACCCCCATGCTCATCTACAATTTTCTTCACCATTGCTAAGCCCAAACCAGTTCCTCTTGGTTTAGATGTCGCATACGGTTCAAAAGCTCGAGCCAAAATTTTGCTAGAAAACCCTGGTCCGTTATCAATCACAGATAAGCGAATTGCTACTCGCTCAGATTTATCAGCGCTGACATAATGCACAATTTCAGTCACAACATCAATCCGTGGCACCTGTCCCGGTTTAGCATTCTCTGTAACCGCATCTTGCGCATTCTGCAGCAGGTTATGAATTACCTGTCTAATCTGTGTCGCATCACCCATGATCGCTGGTAGATCTGGAACCAAATGCAAATGAATAATATCGCGCCCATCGCCTGATAAATACAAATGTAAAACATCGTCAATCAAAGCCGAGATATTAATTCGTGTAAGCACCGCTTGTGGAATTTTCGCATAATCACGGAAATCATCGACCATGCGCTTCATTGAGCTGACTTGATTGACGATCGTCGTCGTACTTTTGCTGAGGAATTGGGCATCGACTTCATTTAACTTATCGAGCAATTTCATTTGTAAACGCTCGGCGGATAATTGAATGGGCGTAAGTGGATTCTTGATTTCATGCGCCAATCGTCGTGCAACTTCACCCCAAGCAATGGAACGTTGTGCCGAAATGATGTTGGTAATATCGTCGAACACAATGACATAGCCGATGCCTGAAGCTATTGGTAGATGAGATCCACGGGCAAGGAGCGTCAAACCTTTTTCAATTTCGGCACCCGAACCTGACTGCGTACCATCAAGATCGCTTATCGTTTGCGGGCTAGGTAATTCAATTTGTTGCTGCCAATGCTCTAATTGTTCGCCCCCAACTGACTGCGCATGTTGCTCTGAAAACGCTTTATCCACAACATCTGCAAACATCTGCATTCCCGCGATTGAAGCTAAGGGCTTGCCTATCTCGTCATCAAACTGTCGACGAAGAATACGGCCAACAGAATGATTGCAACTCACGAGGCACCAGTTCTGATCTAGCACCATCACACCAGCCGACATATTACCTAACACCGACTCCAGATAGGCTTTCGCGTTTTCCAACTCAGCGCGATTACGTTCAACCGCCTGTCGGGCCTCAAACAACTGCTTTGTCATGATGTTGAATGATTGCGTCAGGCTTCCTAATTCATCTGAACTTGTCACAATCGGGCGCGGAGAAAAGTTACCTTCCGCAACCGCTTTAGTGCCTTCAGCAAGCATCAAGAGAGGTGAAGCTAATTGTCGTGAAATCAAAAAGGCAGCAGTAATTGCGCCAAAAATCGCCAACAACAGCAGCAAGGTCAGAGTCACCAAATACATGGTTTTCAAACCCTGCCGGCTTGATCGACGCTCTTTAAATTCCACGTAAGCCGTCGTGAAAACTTTCACTTGTGAATCTAATTGTTCAGGCAAAGGTTGAATCACTTGCAGATAATTAGATTCACTCTGGAACAGGTTATTCAAACCCATTGATGGCAAGGGGACGATGACCCTCAAGAATTCTTGGTTAGCAGCATCTGGCCCGGCTTTCGCATGGCTTTCGGTAAATAGATTCTTGTTTGGATCTTCTCCAGTATGATCATTATGACTCCCGATCTTCGCAAACTTACCCTCTAATTGCGCCGCCCGTATCATGCTCATTGAAGGCATTTCTGGTACAAAACTGCCACGTTTAGCATTAGCGGTTGCGATCAATTTTCCCTTCGAGGACACAATGGTTGCCTCTTGTATTTGCATTTGCTCGCGAAGACGAGAGAGCTTGATTGGTAATGGTAGCAAACTCGAATCTGAGGGATCGGACAATTGATTCGCCATACTACGAGTTTTGGCTTCCAAATCTTTCAATGTAAATTGAAAAGCCGTATCACCAAGATTAATTCCTGAATCCAAAAGTGGATCTAATTTCACGCTGAACCATGAATCAATCGAATGCGTAACGAATTGCACTGATACGATGTAAATCAGAGAGCCTGGAAGAATTCCCGCTAAGGCAAATAAAATCACCAAGCGGGTCATGATTCGTGAGCCAAATTCCTTTTGTCGATAACGGCGAATAAGTTGCCACAGTAAGGCCGTTACCAAGGCTAACAATCCAGCAGCAACGACCGCATTCGCAATCAACAATAGCGTGAAGTTGTTATTTGAAACGAGGAAATAATTAGAGTTTTCAGTGGCCGTAATGAGGAAAAAAAACAAAACACTCATCAACACGCCACCAACGATGAGGCCGTACTTAAGAAACTTGGTCACTTCTCTTCCACCTTGAATGTAAATCGCTTCCAATCAGATGAAAGACGCCAACCACTATTACTTAAAGAAGTAATCAGCATTGGTTTGGATAATTGACTACTGTCTAATTTGAGGCGAACCGCAACGTTGTAGGTTGAGCCATAGCTTAAAGCACTTTTTTCGGCGACCAACCAACGACGCGGCTGCTTAACTAATTTCATGATTTCATCAAGCGTCGCGAAATTTTGTTTCAATCCGCCATTTACGGCGGCTGTATATTGTCGGCGCCAAAGATCGTATTGAATTTTGATGGTTTGTGTAGACCGAATACTCTTTTCGTCAAACCAATACCAGCGGGGTCGATTAATTTCTACTTCTGCGATAAAAGAAACTGGAATACCTTCATTAATCGCATTCTTCACATCGTTACCAAGCTCGAATGAGAATCCGACAAAAACGCGATAGCCATCTTCTGCTGCCTCTAATTTTGCTGTTGTCACTTCAACGCCTTCCGCCGCAGCATGAGGTGTCAAAGAAAAAGTGCAAAAACAAATCACGAGCAAAGACAACACCAGCCTATTAAAGCTCTGGTACCACTGAAATGCGGTGAAATGGTGCAGCAATGCTTTGATCATTACAAGAACATTAATGGCGAATTCGCGTCTTTTGTATCACTATGACATGATAACTTGAAACAAGTTTCACGCCTCTGGTTTTTGGAAGAGCGCGTAAAACAAACCATCATGTTCGTTGTTGGGATCAGACGATGGGACTAACTGACCAGGTGCATCCAAACGAATCGCAGCATGCCGTTCCACAAACGATTGTGCTTGTTTTTCCGATTCTATGGGCCAAATGGAGCAGGTCACCAATAGCAGTTTACCGCCCGGTTTCAGCATTTTCCAAAGGTTATCGAGGATACGATTAGACGTCACAGCCAATTGCGCGGCATCAGTTTTACGACGTAGCCATCGAATATCGGGATGACGGCGCACTACACCAGAGGCAGTGCAGGGAACGTCAGCCAAGATACGATCATAGAGCTTTGTATCCCACCAATTCATGCGACTTGCATCACCTTGCTTGATTTCAGCGAAAAGCTGCAGGCGCGCCAAATTCTCGTGAATGCGCTCTATCCGCTTGGCGTCTGTCTCTATTGCGAGAAGTTCAACATTAGCCATTTCTAAGATATGGCCGGTTTTTCCCCCAGGTGCCGCGCAGGCATCTAGGACTCGCATCCCATCCCTAAGATCTAGCAATGGTGCTGCTAATTGTGCAGCCGCATCCTGCACCGATACCATCCCGGCTTCAAAACCTGGTATTTGTTGCACTGGTAGAGCTTTCTGTAGACGAATGGCAAAAGGTCCTATTTGTTTAGCTTCAATAGATTCCTTTGCCAATAGCTCAAGATAGGCTTTTACTGAGGTCTGACGCTGATTTACTCGTAGCGTCATTGGTGGTGGCGTATTACCTGATCTGAGAATATCTTGCCATTGCTCCGGATAGGCCGCTTTCGCTTGGTCTACCCACCACTGTGGATAATTCCACATGGCTGCTGGTTGTTTCAGAACCATCGGTAACAATGTTTCCTTCTCTCTTAGGAAACGACGCAAAACAGCGTTAACCATGCCTTTTGCAAAAACCATATGACTATTTGAGGCTGCAGCATTTACTGCTTGATCGACAACAACGAATTCTCCGTAGGGTGGGACTTCATCTTTTTCAATCACTAACAAGCTTAATGCGCAACACATCAGGCTGTAGAGTAGGGGTGGTTCTACAGGCTTATTGGTCATCAAGGTAATCAAAGCATCAACGCGTCCCACTTGGCGCATGGTTCTGTACGCGATATCTTGAATCGCGCCACGCATTTGTGGTGTTGGGTTAAGTTGTGCGAATACGCGCGATAGTGCTTGCGGTAAGGCCATTCCTTCTAGCACATAGGCTACTGCTTGTGCCGCGCCAGCCATGCTAAATGCGAGAGAGTCAAATTTCACTTCAAGCAAATCGATTTCTATCGGCTTACTTTCAATTTCAATTTTTGCCTTCGCTTTAGGACCAGGTTTGACAGTTCGATTTGGATCCTTAGCGCTTTTCGCTTTTGGTTTGCTTAAAGTAGGACGAGTTAAGGTTTTTCGCGTGGGTTCTTGCATAGATATTTCTCAAAGATTGAGTGGCATTAAGTTCTTTTCTTCAAGCCAAATTCGAACATCGTCAAAGGCTTTTATCGAATCTAACTCATTAAAAATTTCGTGATAAAAATTAGGATATGTAATTGTCGTTACGCTTGAAGCTGTCAAACGATGATCTAATCGTTGCGAGAATAATTGACTCGCTTCTGAATCAACAACTTGATCATCACCTGCGATCAATAGCAATAAAGGTGTTTTTAATTGCGTCGTGTGTGCTTTTACGTACTCCATCGAATGCAACATACTTTGAAATAAACTAGCACTAATTCGTGAATGCACTAAAGGATCATTTTGATAGGCATAAACGACTTCGTTATCGTGTGAGAGATATCGGCCATTAGTTCCATGTGTGACACCAATATGCGGCATCACACGGCTTGCAAAAGAAAACAAACATCGTTGGAATCCACTGACTTTCACGTGTAAGGCAGGCGAGGCCAAAATAAGTCCTGATAGTTTTGACAGCGATGCTAGTGCAAAATGGCAAGCAAATAGTCCTCCCATACTATGGGCAAACAGGATAGGCGGTGTATCTAATTGTTCTGCTAAATCGTCCACCACTAAACGCAAATCTTTTAAATTACTGGCTCCATCTGGCACGTCGCCACGACGGCCATCTGATTGGCCATGTCCGCGTTGATCAAATGTACGAACTCGAAAACCTAAGGTTTGAAAAAAACGCGCGATGTGTATGTATCTTCCACAGTGCTCACCTAAACCATGAAGAACAATAATGCCATGTTGAACTGATGAATGATTGGCAGGCCAATCTCTTACGAAGAGGGAAGTACCATCGTTCGTTTTTAAGAAAAATTCATCGGTATTTTCAACATGTGCTGTCATTTTTCACACCCCCCAGATGATTTCCTTTTGTTTTTTATTTGCGGCTTTCAACATTTCATACAAAGGAAAAAGGCGAGCTGAAATACTGACGAAATCCTTGCGTTTTTTCTTTTCAACTTCATCTAGTTCGTCTTCATCGATTTCTTCCATCTGCGCACGCTGTTGACGATCTTGTTCCATCAGTACTTCGAAAGCATTGATGAAGCTCGGTAATTCAGGAACAGTGATTACGCCACGCTTGACATCCTTTCCCATCGATTCCAAAACAGGAGCAATATGGGATTGATACATAGTGATATCTGCATCAGCAGTTGATTGAAATGTTACAAGCATAAGTTGGATTTATCGTCGTATATTTTGAAAAACAAAAAACTGAAACAAAATCTTATCGATTCCATTTAAAGGAATCGAAAAACATATCAGCCGCTTCCGCATTAAAAGCTTTCTCATCACCAAGCATAATGATTTGAATTAAGTAATCGCTTCTTTTTTCAAATCGCGCCAGCATTTTCAATTTCTTTCCGCTAGGACTTTGTCCTTGTGCTAGTAAAGTATTTTTGGGTATACGATTTTGATCGACGCTCACCCATTGTCCTTGAATATTATTAAGCATGCCTGTTTTCATTGCTTCAAAGGCTACTTCTTGTTGTTTTTTGCTGGCTTCTTGTTCAAGTTCAGATTGATCTACTTTGACATAAGCAACTGAGAAACTGATGCCTTGTACATCAGTCGCGGTCATATGCATGGTTGTCTTGACACCATTCAAGTTAATTTCTCGGTTTGCACTCGCCGCTTTACCTGGCATCAACACCTGAAAAAAATTATCTTCATTTCTAATTTCGCGCCAATCGAACTTGGGGGAGCAGGCTGCGGCCGCCATCACAATCAACAAGACCAACACTACATTTTTGTTCAAAAATTTCAACATATCGACTGACTAATGATGTTCGTTCGAGGAAAGGCATCATTGTAGGTCAATCTGCAAAGGTCTTTTGCTTCAATTTACTGTTTTTTTCCATCTATCTTCTTAATTTGCCTTTGGACCCTAGGTTTTTGCTCTTAGTCGCATGGCGCTAGAAGCTTGCATGAGCGCTTGCTATTGTGCAGCCATGGGTAAGCCAATTTGATTCAAACCAAAAGGAGAACATCATGAAATTCACATCATCAAATGACGATCATTCAGCTGACAAAGTCGAACCACAATTAGACGCAAATCAAGCAGAACAAGAGACTACTTCAGAGGCACCAAAATCTGAACAAACAGGAACATCTTCGGAACAAAGTTTTACCTCGCAGGCGAAGGAGAACAACATGAAATCGGATAACCACAATCCTATTTTGGAATTTGTTAAAAATTTAGGTGAAACAGCACAGTATCTTTGGGATAACTATTTCAATTGGTTGATTCATGTAAGTTGGGGAAAAATGTTTTTGACCAGCCTACTGATTTTGATTGGTGGGTCTGTTCTTTGCCTTCACTCAATTGCAAATTGGTTTGTATTTGGTTCCTTACTATTGAAATGTTTTGTTGGCAAAGAAGATCGCGCTAACAAAGATAAAGAGACCAACAATATTCATACTGAAGGTAGCTAACATGAAAACCGAAAAGCCAAATCAGTTCTTACCGCTGATGTTACAAGCCATCGACACTTCTAAAATTTTATGGTGGAAGTTCTTCGATTGGTTGGCGGTAATTTCATGGTCTTATTTGGTTTTCATTTCCTTTATTGTTCTAATTGTTGGAACGATACTAGGTTTAGGTAGTTTGGTTCCTTTCTGTGTGTTTTCTTCGATTCTGATTAAGAGTCTGGCTGGTGGAAAAAGACGCGCAGATATTGCTGCCAATGCAGCAGCTGTTCGCGCCAATATGGAAGCTTTGGAACGTCGTGCTTTAGAGGCAGAAATGGCGACATTGCAAGCACAAATAGAACCCCATTTTCTGTTCAATACCTTGGCCTTAATTGGTCAATTAATCGAAACCGATCCAGAGCAAGCCTCGATTGTTCACGGCCATTTAATCAAATATTTGCGAGCAGCTTTACCTCAGATTCGTGAACAAGGCGGTGGCAAGCTTGGTCAACAAATGGATTTATGTCGTGCCTATCTCAACATCATGCAAGCTCGTATGCAAGAACGATTGAGTTACGACATCGATTATCCAGCAGAACTGCAGCAATCACCATTTCCATCAATGATGATACAAACCTTGGTTGAGAATGCGATTAAACATGGTCTAGAACCAAAAACCGATGGCGGGCATATACAAATTACCGCTCGCAAAGGTGAAGGTGAAATTATTGTTGAAGTCAGCGACAACGGTATGGGTATTGATCTGCAGGCAGAAGAAGGTATTGGACTGAGAAATATACGTGAACGTCTCAAAGTTTTATACGGTTTTCGAGCGAGCTTAAACATTGAAGTACCTACAAGTGGTGGTGCATCAATGCGCTTACATATTCCTGCATGAATCGGTGTTCTTAACTCTTTTTACGATTTAGCCTTCAATAAACTGACATGAATACGCCAACATTTACAGCTTTAATTGTCGATGACGAAGCACCTATGCGTGATCATTTAAGACGTCGTTTGCAGCAAGTTTGGCCAGAACTTCAAATTCTTGCCGAAGCCAATAACGCTGTTAGTGCGCAACAACTGTCAAAAGAACTGCAACCTCAAATCATATTTCTTGATATTCGTATGCCTGGTCAAACCGGTATTGAAGTCGCCAGCGCGTTAGCAAAGCATGCTCTTATTGTATTTGTTACGGCTTATGACGAATACGCTATTCGCGCTTTTGACGAAGGTGCTATCGATTATGTGCTTAAACCCATTGATCCTGAACGTCTCCATCGTAGTTGTGTACGCCTACAAGAATTATTAAAAACAAAAGCGCGACACACGCAATTCACACATTCCACCAAAATCGAACAGTTGCTAACACAATTGCTTGATCAGCAAAATAATCAGAAAAAATTTCTGCGTTGGATACAAGCCAGTGTTGGTAGTGGTTTGCGTTTGATTAGCACTGAAGAGGTTTTATTTTTTCGTGCTGATGAGAAGTACACCTGCGTACAAACTCACAATAATGAGTATTTGATTCGTAAAAGCCTTAAAGAGTTAGAAGATGAATTGGATCCCGATGAGTTTTGTCGGATTCATCGATCAACCTTGGTTAAACGTAGCGCAATTGCTGCTGTTTCTAGAGATGATCGCGGTCGGCAGTTAGTAAGCATTCGAGATTTTCATGAAAAATTAGAGGTGAGTCGGAATCATAACCACTTATTCCAAACTATGTAAGCCTACTTTTTCGTACCGTTTTCTATCCCCGTTTTTCATTGTATTGAATAAGTTTATATATATGAATAGTAGTAGTTAGTAAGCATTATTGTTTTTGTGGATAAGCGATGTTTACCTCTACATTTCAGTCACTTAGGCCAAGGATAAATAGGCTGAAAGCTGCTGTATTCTTGTCGAACAAAATTGGGATAAAAAAGCCTCAAAGAATAAGTATTTCAGTAGTCCCCAAGTGCTCAAACTCTTATCCACATGCTTATCCACAAAAAAATAATTTTTAATTGTTGTTATTTGGTTTGATTAAGCTTGAATCGCTAATTTTCTGAGTTCAAAGAAGCTTTTCAAGATCCCTATGTTGTAAGGGGCTGCAACGGTTTTAATGAATTCTTGAAAATCGATTAATGCATCATCGTTAGCACTGTCCGAAATCGTTCTAACGACAGCAAAGGGAATCTCAAAGTCATGGCAAACCTGAGCGATGGCTGCTCCCTCCATCTCTACTGCCAGTAATTCAGGTAATGCTAGCTTTAATTGATGCAAGACCTTGGCGTCGTGGATAAATTGATCTCCACTCGCAATCAGACCTTGATGAACCTTTGCTTGTTGATTCTCTTTGCTGAATTGTTCAGCAGCTTGTTTTAATAGAGTGTGAAGCTTTGCTTCTGTTTGAAACTTACTTTTACCTCTTAAGGGTATTTCATATTTTGGAAATAGTGGGCTTGCATCCATATCGTGCTGCAACAGTTCGCTTGCGATGACCACATCACCACGGTAGACCTTGTGGTCAGCACTACCGGCGACGCCAGTCAAAATGAGCTCAGACACGCCAAATCGTTCAATTAACTGGGTACTGGTGATCGCTGCTGCAACTTTTCCTATACCTGCCAATACGCAAACAACCGATGTTCCCCATAAATCACCTTCAATAAATCGTCTCTGACCAAAAACAGTGGTCTTTTCGTTTTCAATATGATTTTCTAGGCCTTCTTGTTCTTCTTGCATTGCAAAGATAAGGCCTGTTTTTGGGTGTTTAGGAGTATGCATTTTTTTACTTTTCTGTGCGCTTTGGTTTTCTCTGTTTTGTATACATTGTTTATATATACGAATAGTAATAATAGTTAACGCAGCCTATTTTTTGTGGATAAGCTGGTTTACTGTTTTTAAATCAGAGGTTTACGAAAAGGATAATGCGCCTGAAAAGCCTTGTACAGAAAAAGAATAGTTTCTGCATAAGTTTTTCGATGTGGGTAAGCCACTGACTTTCCCACATTAGTTCTTCAGGATATACAAAGACTTATCCACAGAAAAAGAGGGTGTTTTTAATGCTTTTGATATAAAAAAATACTATTATAAAAACAAGATTTTTCTAAACGGTGAAGCTGTAAATTGACTTCTTCATGGCTAGTCCAGTGCTGAGGGAGATGGTGTTCTAACAATGATATGAACCACGGTTGTTGATGTTTACTACGAAATACGACCCGGGCTCCGGTGCTCGCTGTACGATCGATTTGTTTCCAAAGTTCGATAATGTCTTGCTCTTGCATCTGATCTTGAATGTCGAGTAGTTGAAACGCGTCGACAGATTCTTGCGCCTGCTGTTCAAGGAAAGAGTGAATTGGAGCTCGATGTAAATGCAGCTTATTAACGGCTTTCTTCAGACTAGGATATTGGGTTTCTTGCAGATGCAAAGGTATTGCTGATTGCTGATGTAGCTGGAGACCCAAATAGAAAGAGGTGAAGTAGTTTTCCTTGAGTAAAAACTGCTGGCAATAACGTTTGAGACGTTGTTGAATTTCTTGGTAAGCGGGAATTCGATTAATAATTTTGAACCAAGGCTTTTGATTAACTTTGTCGAATTCGTTTTGATATCGCTGTTGCTGGTCTTGCAGATCTTTGCTTTGGCATAGACTAAAGATATCGATACCAATGAATTTGGCGGCGAGCCATAAGCGTTGGAGCAATTGATCGCGTTTTCCTTGGCTATACAAATGATTCTTGAAATAGTAGTAGCGCGGTCTGCCCAATAAATCTCGGGCTTGCCATATGGCGCTACTCTCCTCCGATAAATGGCGGCGAATATGGCGTTGATAACGTTTCAGGTTGTCGGCGTGGTTGGCTGGGCCAAGAAATTGATAAACGGCGTTGTGGTCTGGTAGGTGTTCGATAGCCTTTGCTTTAATTTCTAAGAGTGCCAATTGCGTTTGGTTGGTATCAATTGCATGGACAACGCTAGGGTTCTTAGTTAAATAAGCGAGTGCATGACAACCGCCTCCACAAATGCTAACAATGCTATTTCCAGTTTGTATTTGTAATGCCTGAAAATCGACATCAGGATCGATCCAAGAATGGGTGTCAATAAGGGCTTCTTGACCAAAGATCCAGTTGCTTTGTTGTGGCCAATAATTCGGATAAAAGAGACTACCGTCGACTCCGCCATGCGCTAGGCCAGGTTTTAATCTGAATGTCATTGGATGCTCCACTGATGTGTGTAGGTGATGGCGGAAACTTTAGGCAACAAAGGTGACGCGTTGATGACAGCTTGTTGTTTTTGGATCTAAGAATAGTGAGATCAAAAAAAGATCTTTCTATGCTCCAAGACCTGGAGCAAAAGAAATTGGAATTAACCAAAAGCATTTTTTCAGAATTTACAGGCTATTTTCATAGTTCATTTTGAAGAAAATATGTTGGAAGAAAGCTTAAGACACCGATTCCACGTAATTGACTCTCGTCTAGTAAATCTAAAGGAACCGCAGATAATTAAGGCTGTCTATAAGCTTGAACTTCAATGCTTGTGAGAATAAGTGGCATCAGCCATACTTCGCCATCCAGAGAGTTTCAGTAATTCACTT
>CANHZI010000080.1 GCA_947464955.1 Oxalobacteraceae bacterium | reverse complement strand
GCACGCCACGTACAGTCAAGTTCGCGTTCCCCTCCCCCCCGGAAGATTCTGCACGAACACCTGGAACTGAGCGCAAGATCTCGGCCGCATTGGTTGGCGAGGCTTGCATAATTTGATCGGCTTCAAGCGTACTAACCGCCACGCTTGCCTTCATTTTAGATTTGGCGATAGGCGAACCTGTAATCACAACGGTATCCAAATTCAAACCGTTTTTATCCGCAGCTGCTTGCGCTGCTGGGGCCGCGTCTTGGGCAAACGCGGAAAAAGATGCCATCGCCACTGCGACAGCTATCGTCATTTTATTTAATTGGGTTGGCGCTTTCATGTGTGTCTCCTTCGATTTTTATGAATAGTTACTAGTGGGTCGTCAGTCAGTTCAGTAAAGTTCAAAAAGATTGCCAAGCAAGTCCAGACAAGTGCTTGTGACACCCGATCTCGCCCTTTATTGCCGCAGCCGACATCAATTTGATTAAGACGCCTCAGCTTTAGAGCCTATCGATCAACACTTCGACTATTACCGATGGATTGCATTATGGTGAGGATTTCGACTTTATGCAATCGATTGCATAAACTTTCGTTATGGCGGCGCAAAAACTTGGCCATGAAAGACATCAAAGACAATAATGAAGAGACAATAAAACGCTAACCCCAAATAGGATACTGCCACAGAAAATAATGGAAAATTCACATATAAATCATATGATTGCGATATTAAAGCGGCGGAAAGCAGGTATTAGAGGGCGACAATTATTGCACTGCAACAAAGACCGTCTAAAGTAGATGTATCTTCTACGCAAATCGGTCCATTTTTTTATGCAAACGGTTGCAAACATTTACATAGAGAAAGGAAAACAGCTGGGAATAGTGCGCGACTTGCGGCGATAGGGAAAAGAAATGCGAACGAAATGCACATGCACTTCAGAGATTACTAACTCGATTGGCGCGCAATCAGTTCTGTAGGCAATAACTCTGGCATTGCAACTTCTTGCTCAGATAACCGCAGCACCGCCCGCACCAAGGCCTCGCCAGCAGCAGCAATCGGCTGCTGCACAGTTGTCAAAGGCGGATGGAAATATCGCGCCAAGGCGATATCGTCATAACCGACGACCGCGACATCCTCAGGAACCCGCAGACCGGCTTGGCGGAACAAATTGATCGCGGTCATTGCAAGCAAATCACTACACGCAAACACGGCATCAAATGAGCTAACACGCGACTGCAAAGTCTCAACCGCATGCCTAGCTCCCTCCTCCGTAAAAGCTGCGGGCACAACCAAACTCTCGTCGAGCGCAATACCTGCCAACTCTAAAGCTTGGCAATAGCCTTGATAACGATGCGCGACTTCAGGCAATTGGGTATCACCAAAAAACGCAATTCGGCGACGACCTTGCTTCAACAAGTGCGCGCACGCCAAACGACCGCCAGCAACATTATCACTACCGACCGTAACATAAAGCTGCTGCGGAATTTGCGCGCCCCACACAACGATAGGCACCTTGCGTGCCGCCATCTGATTAAGTTGATCATGGTGACGCCACTGACCGATCAAAATCACACCAATCGCGCGGCCCGTATCATAAATCTGTGAGGCAGCATCCAACTCTTCCGCATCAACGCGGGTCAACAGCATGTCGTAACCGCGATCAGTTAAGGCGTCAGCAATGCTACCGATAATGCCAAGAAAAAAAGGATCAGAGAGATGCTGGCGACTTGCACTATCAAACGGCACAACAACAGCAACCGTACGATTTTGTTTGAGACGCAAATTTTGAGCGCCAACATTGATCGAGTAATTGAGCGATTTCGCCAGCGCTTCAATGCGCAAACGCGTCTCTTCACCAATCAAAGGACTTTTGCTTAAAGCACGCGACACCGTCGAAGTAGAAACACCGGCCAATCGCGCGATGTCCGCCATTTGCAAGCGACGTTGATCTTTCACTTCGGAAGAAGCTGTACTTTTTTTATTCATCGAATTCGAGGACCAGTTTATTTTCAAACGCTGAGAGCGATATTCAACAATAGTACATCAGCCTATGCAATTCGCGAAAGACGAAGGCCGCAGAGCGCGCAGAAAGTACAGGCGAAAAAAAAGACTTGGGTTTAACCAAGTCTTTTTTTATTTGGTAGGCCGTGCGGGATTCGAACCTGCGACCAACGGATTAAAAGTCCGCTGCTCTACCAGCTGAGCTAACGACCCAAAACTTTTACTGCAATTTGCAAAATCTTCCCAAAACAACAAGAATAATTAGCAAATAAAAAAGACTTAGATTTTCATCTAAGTCTTTTCCACTGAATTCGTGGTAGGCCGTGCGGGATTCGAACCTGCGACCAACGGATTAAAAGTCCGCTGCTCTACCAGCTGAGCTAACGACCCGAAAGAACGAAATTATAGAATGATTCTATGATGCTGTCAATTCCATAGCCAGATTATTTTGTCGAAGGTAAGCGGCTCTTCGCAGCTTGGGCAGCATCTGTACCTGGAAATTTCGCAATCACCGCCTCCAAAGTCTTGCGCGCTTCCTTCTTGTCTTTCAAGTCAATTTGGCATGCGGCGATGTTGAGCATGGCGTCAGAAGTCTTAGGGCTATCTGGAAAACTCTTTAACAAAGTCTGCAAAGCTGCAATCGTATTCTTACAGTCGCGTTGTGCGTAGTAGGAGTTACCCAACCAGTACTGCGCTTGGCTCGCGAAAATCGAGCTTGCATAGCTCACATTAAAACTGGTGAACGCTGTGACAGCGTTCGCATATTGGCCAGCCTTGTACAGGTTCATCGCAGCATCAAAGGCGCGTTGTTCACTTTGCTCGATCGTGACTTCGCGTCCATCAACACTCACTTTTTTCGGTTCAAGTGCACGCAAGCGTCTGTCCAGGTCGGCATAAAAATCTTGCTGACGTTTCTGCGCATTTGCCAACTCATTCATCAACACTTCGATCTGACCACGCAAACTAGCAATCTCTGCGCGTAGCTGTTCGTTTTGGTTATTCAATTCGAGCAAACCCGTCTTGTCTGCCTTCTCTTCCAACTTTGCATCTAATCTTGCAGTCAAGGCGGTGACTTTAGCGCGCAAATCCAATATCGCCTTACGTGCTTCGTCGTCATCAAACAAACCGGGCGCAGCAATCGCTGGCAGGCTCAACACTGCAAATGCAGCGACAGCACAACACTGACGGAATTTCATCAAATTCATTTTCTTACCTCAAAATATCTCAAACAATAATGCCCAACAAACGCGAAGCGCAGTCTCAAAACAAAACGGACTTTGCAGTATGACACCGCAAAGTCCGCTTGGTAAGTCTGTCTTGCGACAAATCTACTTATTCATCTAATCTTTGATTACTTCTTGTAGATGATATCTGCACGACGGTTTTGTGCCCAAGACGCTTCATCGCTACCAGTCGCACGTGGTTTGTCTTTACCCAAAGACACTGCTTCAACTTGAGTTTCTTTCACGCCCAACAAAGACAATGCTTTACGCACTGCTTCTGCACGTTTTTGACCCAAAGCGATGTTGTACTCACGACCACCGCGTTCGTCTGTATTACCTTGAACCAAGATGGAACGATTTGGATTTGCAACCAAGAACTTCGCATGACCTTCAACTACTGGTTTGTATTCGTCTTTGATATCGTATTTATCGAAATCGAAGAACACTTCTGTTTTTACGCCTTGTGGGCCATTAGTCGTATCGATTACTGTTGCTTCGACTTTTTTGACTTCTGGCTCTGGTTGCTTAACTTCTGGCTTGGCTTCAACAACTGGTACTGTTTTTGGTTCTTCTTTAACTGGAGTGCTGCAAGCGGAAAGCAATGCCACGCTAGCGATCAACATAGCGAGGGTTTTAGATACTGTAGTGAAACGCATAAATTTCTCCTATTGACAAATTACAAACTTTAAAACGAATTGGGTACAAATATATCGCATTTTAAAAAACAGGCGCTATTATTTCATAAAAGGACCCCACGTGGGTTCTCTTATGTCAGCTGCTTGCAAAGATAATTTCTGTTTTACCTTGCCATCCGTGGAAACGATACCCAAACTCCCCTTACGACCGAGTTGGGTTGCGTACAAAATATAGCGGCCGTTAGGCGCAAAACTCGGAAATTCATCGCGCGCAGTATCAGACAAACGTAATTCTTGGCCATTTACTAAGTCGAGAGAATAAACTTGGTCACCACCCTCACGACGCGAGATATACACCAAAGTATTTCCATCAGGTGAAATTCTTGGTGAAATATTAACACCACCTTTGAATGTTAATCGCTTCACCTCGCTACCATTGGCGTTCATCCGATAAATTTGAAACCCGCCGCTACGATCACTAACGAAAAAAATGCTTTTACCATCGGGCGAGTAGCGTGCTTCAGTATCGATGCCACCACCGCTAGTGATGCGCTGCAAGCCACTACCATCGGCATTAATTGAATAGATCTGGGAAATTGCATCTTTAGACAAAGAAATTAATAACTTAGTTCCATCTGGAGACCACGATGGCGCAGAGTTATTGCCTTTGTAATTAGCCACGGTCGTACGCTGGCCAGTCATCAAATGTTGAATGTAAATAATTGGCTTCTTCAACTCCAATGAAACATAAGCGATCTTAGTACCATCGGGTGACCATGTTGGAGAAAAGATAGGCTCCTTCGAAGTCAACGCCACTTGCACGTTTTCGCCATCTGCATCTGCAACTTCGAGATGATATTCATTACCAGCTTTCGTCACATACGCGATGCGTGTGGAAAAAATGCCCGGAATACCCAACAACTTTTCATACACATCGTCTGCAATCTTATGACCAGTCAGGCGCAACTTATGGCTTTGCGCATCCATCTGAAATCCAGAAATCATCGTTCCCTTGACGACGTCATACAGCTTATAACGCACATCAAAACGACCCTCCGCATTCTTAGAAACGCTACCCACTACTAGGGCCTCGGCGCCTTTATTTTTCCACTGATCAAAACTCACAGCTGCGGTTTCAGAAATCGCCACACCTGCCTCGATCAGACGGAAATAGCCGCTGCGATTGAGATCATCACGAATGATAGTGCTAACCAATTGAGGCGACAGTTCTTCGTTCGCAAATGCTGCAACTGCAAGCGGGACTTGCGTTGAACCTACGCCAGAAACTTCAACGCGTAACTGTGCTTGCGCCGGCGCCATTCCAAAGCCAGCGATGAAGCCGCTAAGCACTAAAAAGCGGCGAAATAATGAGGTCGTTTTCATCAATACTTATTCTTTCATTTTGTGAACATAGACGAGACTTGCTGGGACATCACCTGTTTTATCGCGTGGGAAAGGCACCGATTTTTCGATCGCTTTTTCCACTGCATCATCAAAGGCTAAATTGCCTGACGACTTGGTTTTTTTCACGGGACCGCGTAATGAGCCATCCGGGAACAAATTAATAATGAACTCTACGGTAGGATTGTTCGATGAAGTATCCGTCACAGAGAATGCTGTGTTCGACTTCACTTTAGCACCGATTTTAGCCAGATAACTCGGATCACCACGATTATTACCAGTCGACTTCACGGCATCACCCAAACCGCCGCTGCCAGTCTTAGTTGCCTGGCTATTTAAGCGCTTCATATCCTCTTCAAACATCTTATCGCGGGCGGCTTTTTCCTTCGCTAGCTTTTTCTTTTCGTCTTCTTTTTCTTGCTTTTCTTTTTTCAGTTTTTCCGCCGCCAGCTTTTCTTTCTCTTTCTTGCGCTCTAACTCTTCATCTGCAATCCGTTTCTTCTCTGCAGCCAAACGCTTTCGCTCTAGTTCTAGGGCGATTTCTGGATCTTCTTTTTCGACTTCCGGCTCGACCATTTTCGGTGGCTCTACTTCTTTGACTTCTTCAACCGGCTCTTCTAACACTGGCAAAGGCGCGGCTTGACGCGAGGTAAGGTCCCACACTTCTACTTCTTCGTAATCTGTCGATTTACTTTGCCACTGAACACCCACCCAAAGAAACGCGAGCAAGGCTAAATGGACAAACCCCGCTAAGCCGATCGACTTCCAGGACGTATCCCCTGAAACTCGATATGCTGGCGTCGAAGCTGTTGCCGCGTTGTATGTAAATTCACTCATAAAACCAGATTACCCATCACATTTTGGATTTGCGCCATTATAAACGCACTACGCATTCAATTCGCAGAGCCAAGTCAAGTTAACGGTCGGCATTAGCACTTGACTGACCGCATGCGTTAATTAAACGAAAAACTATATTTCACGTCCAGACTGACATCGGTGCCGGTTCTGCCGACCAAGCGCACACGTCTTCCCAATTGCCAACTCGCCTTCAAGGCACTGCTGGCGTCAGACATGCCACGTTCAATCGAAAGAACCAAACCCGGCTTCATACGCCAACCTATGGTCAGAACATTGTCATTAGTGACCGAACCGACGGTTGTCTCACCAGCAATTGTTTGACTTGGCAACTTAGAAGATCCGCCGTTTTCAGCAGGTCCAATTGAAAACTCATCAAAACCTAAACCTCTCGCCAAGTCTTTAGGAACATTTCCCGAACCGTCCGAACCGAAAATTGCACCCGCAGCCGTGAGCAGCAAAGAAGCATCATTCACGCCCAACTGATCGGCCTCACGCCCTAGTATCAGCCAAGATATCTTGTCGTTATCCGGCACGTTAGGCTCAGAGACCAAACGTACTTGAGGGTTGGCCACATTTCCCGTCACTTCCACGCCTGCTTCTACCAATAAGCCTTTACGCAAAGCACGAACGTTGAGTGAGGGATTACTCGGTGAGCCTTGGAATTTTAAAATGCCACGTTCAATTTCAAGTTGTTGGCCATAGCCTTCATATTGACCACCATTCGTCGCAATCGACCCACTTGCTTGCAAACTACCATTGTCATTCATCCGCATCCGCATAGTGCCGGTCAAGGCAGTATTGAGGCCGCGTCCCACAAAAACAAAACGTGGGCCCATCTCAATTTGCAAATCTAGCTTAGTCTTAAAGCCTTTTTTGTCTGCATCGAATTCGCTTTGTTCGGTATCGAGTTTTATTGGCTGATTGATGATCACATCGCTCGACAAACTGGGTGGCGGCATCTTTGGTAATTTAAAATAGGCTGCATCGGCTCCCAGCTTTCCTATCAATGACCACACGCGGTCGGCTTGCGTAATCTTGGCATCACCACTCATGACCAGCCAACGGTCTTTCCTCTGCAGAAGCGGGAATTTTTTCCATTGCATGCCAATCGCCCCGCTATTTTCTACCCAATTGATTTCTCCTGCAGCCACGAATTCGCCTTCCTGGCCCATCCAATTCAGATCACGTGTTTGATCGATTTTGGGGATGAAATTAATTTTATTACTAAAGCGAAGCTGCTTTATCGATACGGTCTTCTCAGTGAGTTCAGCTCGTAATTCGCCATTGGGAAACAATAGTCCTTCCGATGCCACCGCTAACTCCAAGCCTTTGCCTTCGACTTGCGCTTGATAGGTCGGTTTTCCCATTCTTCCGGCAATCTTGGCGTCAAGATTCAATGCCCCCTTAAGACCAAACTCGGAGCTGAGCTGCGACGCCAACCACTGCAATTCTGGTAAGGCTGCGTGGAATTCTCCGGTAACAGGCGCTTCTGAATCCAGTGTCCATTTTTCCTCTTTCTGCCGCAATTGGGTATCGAGATTGCCTCGCCATTGGCCCAAACGTTTTCCTTGCGCTGTGAAATTAAAACGCAATTTCTCAGCGTCAGTGCCGGCTAACAATCCCCCAGCTTGAATACTTGCTTGTATCTCGCTTAGTCCTAAAGGCATGGCTTGCCCTGTACCATCGGCATCGGCGAGCACCAAATCGCCAGATTGGCGTTGCAGCTCAATCTGGCCTTGCGCACTTCCCTTCAATTGCAAGTCCCACTTTGCGCCAAGGCGCAAATCGCCAGACACGGTAGTTTGTGTACGCCACATATTGAGCAACTCCATGACACGCAGCTCATCAGCACTACCTTTTGTCTGCATCGAACTCGGTGTCCACGCCAACTGTTCGAGCTGTAGTTTTCCCACTGCTCCATCAAACTTGCCGCTGCCCAATGTCAGGTGTGAACGACTTAGCTCTACATTCATGGGCGCAACCATTTGGAGGTCGACCACTTCTTTCTTAGTCTGATTACCAGAGAACCCTACCAACTTAAAATGATTGAACACGCCTTTCCAAGCCGCGGTCGTAAAATAACTGAGGTCTAAGCCGCCCTTTCCTCGCAGTTCTGTGCGATGCGTTTTGTCGAATTGGGTCTGCAAATCAAAAGCGTGCGAGTCGCGCTGGCCATCGACTTGAAATCGTAAGGACTCCGCCCAAGTACGCCTATTTTCGTTAGGCGTACCATCAGGATTACTTGCAGATAAATTCACGACAGCGGTTTGAAACTGTTTCGCTTGTAAGTCCAACTTGAGAACGCCTTGTTGACCGGCGCCAGAATCTAACTTCGCAACCCCCTCCGCTAAGCGCCAATGCTTCAGTGCAAAGTTCTCTACTTGCGCGTTTATATGAGTCGTCAAAGAGCCGAAAACACCGCCCATGCGTCCATCAATACTCGCCTTTCCCGCCACAGGAAGGCCTAACAGGGAGGAGAACGGCACTAAATCCTGCGCTTTCAATTGCCAGGTTAATTCACTGTCAGCCTTGCCCAACATGCCGCTCGCAGTCAGTGAATTTCTGCCCCAGTTCAAGTCGAGATGATCGATACTCAGCAACTGATCTTCTATCCAGTTTAATTTAGTCTGCCCCGCAAGCTTATGTGCCGCAAATTCACCGTCCAACTGCGATAACTGTAGCTGCAAGTTAATTTTAGGCGACAAGTTACCACTGACTTTGATTTCGCTATCAAGCTTACCGCTTGGTAAAGTGCTCCACAATGCAGGATTAAATTCAGTCAATTTACCCTGTAACTGGAATGCTTGAAGTGCTTCAAAACTGATATCGCCAGCACCAACGAATAGCGACTGATCCGCTTGTAGCTCTACCTTCTCGACGTGCAAACTACCGTTCGTCCCCGCTGCATTAAATTCAAAACTCGCTTTGCCGTCGAGTCGATTGCGCGCATCACTCGCCTTGACTTGAAAATCAATAAATCGCTCGCGCTTGGTTTGGATTTGAAGCTCACCTTTGATTTGAGTCTTGCGTAAGCGGCTATCAAAATGAAGGAGATCAATTTCACTCGCCTTCAGATTGGCATCGAGCACTGGCAGTGCGTGATCTTGCAGAGTCAACAGCGCATTACCCGCAAATTCTCCGCTAGGCATTTGAAGGCGTAGGTCGCTCAACTGCACACTGTTTTGGCGCCACTCCAACGCAGCTTGAGCCAATTTAAATGGAATCCCACCCTGATCAAAACTCTTAACGCGACGATTGTGAATTGTGAGCGCGCCCTTCATCAAGAAATCGTCGCTCGCATTAGCACTAGCTGCAGAACTCGCTGCTGGCTTACCCACATGACTTTTCGGCTCGAGCTTCGTTGTTTTCTTACTCAAGGAAGTGGCGACAGGGCTTTGTTTTTTTCCAACTGCGGACGCTTGAGCTTGATCTACAAACTCATGCACATCGAGCTTAACATCAAGTAATGCCGACGGCGCACTCGCATTGAGATGAGATGGGTCGATCTTTGATAACTCGAATTTTGCCAATTTCAGCGGTCGATTCGCAAACGGCAACAAACGCACATGTACTTTACCTTCTGCGCTTGGGGTATCTTTCGCTTGCGGTGACGCTGACTTCACTTGTTCCACCACTGCTTTCAAATCAAGATCAAGTAGTGAACCACTCACATCAATCACTGAACTGACGACGGGAATTTCAGGATTTGCCTGGCCTGCATAATGAATTTGCCCTTGGATTTGAAATGGTCTGCGATTGAATACCTTCGCATTGGCATCAAACTTACCCCAGTCACTACTCAATTTCACATTCAGTTGACTGTCATCAGCCGAGGTCGATCCTGTAGCGGTCAATGCATACAATTTAAGTAGCGTTGTTTCCTTCCCATTCAGACCCAGCTCACTAATGAACAACTGCCCCAAAGCGGCTTGCTTAATATGAATATCCAAAGGCAATTGTAGGCTAGTCGGTACGACAACCGGCGTATTCGTTGGCTTACTGATCACGCGCAGTTTTGATGCCTTCACAGAGTTCAATTCAATCTGACCACGCCACAATTGCCAGGGGTTCCAATCAAGCTCGAGCCCGGACAAAATTATGGTGTCGCTACTGTCTTGATATTGAAATTCCGCAAGCTTTAATTGGTCGGCGAGGCGACCTTCAATTTCTTTGAACTGAAGTCGATGCAAACTTAATTCTTGCACCACACCGAGGGCGAACCGGCTACCACTCGTCGTTTGAAACAACCAAGTCAGGAACAACAAAGCGAGAACAAATGCAAAGAACATGGTCCAAGCACAGCGTTTACTCCAACGCCTTGCCCAAGACGGGCGCACCACCAGTGATTTCGCGTCACTGCCGTTGTCTGATGCATTGCTTGACTGTGATGGCTTGGTTGAAGTCATTGTGAAATCAAATTCATAGAGCCGATGTCAGATTTAAAAAAATCAAGCTACCCATGTTTTAGAACGCAATCGCAATAGAAAAATCGAGGCGAAACTTCTTGGTCTTATTGCCGTATGCGAGATCTAGAGCAATTGGACCAGCCAAGGTCTTTACCCTCGCCCCCATGCCTATCCCTTGTTTGGCCTTGAAACTTTTCCAATCTGCGGCTGCATCTCCGCTGTCCACAAATCCGGCAACGCCAAAGGTAGGGCCCATCCAATGTACATATTCTGCACTCGCCACACCCATAATACGCCCACCCAAGACTGCCTCGCCAGACTTAACGCCGAGACTTTGGTAGGCATACCCACGGACACTGGTACTGCCACCGGTACGGAACAAATAGCCGTTAGGAATACTATCGCCACTACTACTAAAAACCTTACCCAATTCGGCGCGCAACAGCAAGGTATCTTGCTTACCAATTGGCAACCAATATTGATATTTTCCGTATGCACGCACAAATGATTGGTCGGAGATGACTGCCTGATTAGCGACCATGGTTTCGAACTGGGCGCGGTGTCCTCGCCGCGGTGCCAACAAGTCATCTACCGCCCGCCAAGTCCAACCGATGCTTGCGACTAAGGCCTGACTCTTGTTTTCGTCTCGCACTCCAGGCGCGATCGTCTGAACTGCTTTTTCTTCTGAATATTTAGCACCGAGTGTTTGTTCAATGCTGCCATGGGTGGTGGTTCGTTTTACCGCGAACGCAGCTCGCGTTTGTAGAAGACCCTCGATATTACTGCGGTCAAATAAGATGCCAAACGAGTCCAAACGATGTTGGTCGGTTGGTGGCAAATAAAAATCGGCATAACTGAGTTGCTGCTTTTGCTCAAGGCGCACGGCAGATCGGAGATCCCACAAACGATCAAACACATTTCGATCACGATAAGTCACCTCGGTCCGAAATCCTGTATTCGAACTATAACCGGCACTCAAGCCCAGATCGCGTGTCTGACGCTCACTTAGCACGACCTCAATCGGCAATGCAGCCGCTTTCGTGCTATCAGGTTCAACATTAAAGAGAACGGTAGAAAAGTACGCCGAGTTTTGCAATCCACGTTGAAATTCTAGTAGTCTTGCACTGGAATATGGTTCGCCTTTTTTCGGTGGATTAAATCGATCCAATAACCAGGTCGGATAACGTTCAAGCCCGGTGACCTGCAAATCACCCAAAATGAACGCTGCGCCGCTATCTACTTCAAGCTCAAGCACGGCACTAGAAGTCTCAGGATCGATATTGGCGCGGCTGACTGTTAAGCTAGCCCCTGCATAAAGGTTCGCGCGCAGCGACTCAATCAATTGTGTTTTGGCTTCGCTCCATTGCGATTGCCGAAAAGCTTCGCCTTTAGGTAACAACCAAGCTTCTTCGATTTCCTTTTGCTTTTGTTGCGCAGCTGCTTGTCCAGCAGACACGGCTTCGGCCAATGCGCCAGTAAAGCGCATTTGTACATCTTTGATCAGAGTTTGAGGGCCAGCGATCACACTAACTTCGATGAGGTCGCCAATGGCATTTTTTTGGAAACTCACTTGCGGTGAAAAATATCCCTCGGTCGACAAGATAGCGTTGATGTCTGCCTGAAGTTTTCGTAGCAAACTTGGCGTCACAAATTGTGATTCGGCTGACGAGGCTAACACTGGAATATGCTCTTCAAGCAGATCCGCCAAGTTCCCTTTCAACTTGCTCAGTTTCAGTTTGTTTTGGCCCGGCGAAATAAACGTACTGACTTCTTCGATGCGCTCTTGGGCGTTTGAAGTTGGCGCAAGCGTCTTCGTAGCCTCCTGCGCCTTTGCATTTGATGGCAATCCAAAAGCGAGCAAGCTCAAGCTGATCAGCGCAGAGAGTGGATGCCTCGCTCTGTGCGGCAAACATCTCTGCGATAATTCCGAACATCTGAACTGCGGAAATTTAGGCATTATTTAGTCGCAAGTCCCACACGAGAAATTCCCAATTTCTTAGCCTCTGAAATCACTTGTATCACTTCATCGTACTTAATTTCTTTGTCGGCCGACACCATGACAGAAAGATCTGGCTTGGCTTGATGAAACTCTTTTAGCTTTAGCATTAATTGCTTACGATCGGCAACGGATTCCTTGGCTTCTTGACGGCTATTGCCATTGGATGAACCTTTGCTATTAATACTGATGGTCGCCGATGCGTTCGGTGCAAGAGCAATTTCAATGTAATCGGCAGGCGGCTTGGTCGATTGTCCAGCCGTCGGCAAATTGATGACGCTAGGATTTGTCATCGGTGCCGCCACCATAAAAATGACCAATAACACCAACATCACGTCGATATAAGGCACGACGTTGATCTCGGCTTTAAATTTGCGTTTACGTTCGCCACGAAGTGAACTCATTACCACTTGCCCTGCGCTTAACGCGATTGTCGTTGCAGAATATTCGAGAATTCTTCAATGAAGGTCTCGAAACGAATCGCAAGACGATCAATATCGTGTGAATAACGGTTGTAAGCCAATACCGCTGGAATCGCCGCAAATAAGCCGATCGCTGTCGCTACCAAGGCTTCCGCAATACCTGGCGCAACCGCAGCCAAAGTCGCTTGCTGTACATTCACCAAACCACGGAAAGCATTCATAATGCCCCATACCGTGCCGAACAAACCAATGTAGGGTGATACCGAACCGACCGATGCCAAAAACGACAAATGCGATTCTAAGTGATCCATTTCACGTTGATAAGAAGCGCGCATCGCACGACGCGCACCATCCAACATAGCACCCGCATCCAAGCCTGCCTTATTTGCTGCTTTGACTTTGTGGTACTCGTTCATGCCAGCTTCAAAAATACGTTCCAAGGCACCTGTTTTATCACGTGCACCACGGTGATTGGCGACGGCCTGTTGGTATAACTCGACCAAGTTTCCTCCCGCCCAAAAACTACGTTCAAATTGCTCGGTTTGGGTACGCGCTTTTTTTATGGCAAACATCTTACTGAAGATGTAATTCCAACTCATGATGGAAACACCGAGCAATATTGCCATCACAATTTGAACCAAAGGAGAGGCGTTAGTAATGAGTGCGACGAAGGATAGATCTTGGTTGACTGTCATGATGTTCTTAAATTAAACGCGTAAATCAAATAAAACTGTTTGTGTACTTGAGCCTTTAGCAGTATTTCAGAAAACTGTTTAAGCCCTATCCCGCTCTCGGGCGCACCAGCTCTAACACCGGTGCTGGTACTGCGACTGGTCGCCAAGACTTCTGGTCGACCCAGCAAACGGTGATGTGTGCCGAAGTCATCAGCCGTTCGCCGCAACGAACTTCCTGATAAAACACCACAGATGCGCGACCTATTTTTTCGACCGCGGCCGTAATGCGAAGTTCATCGTCTAAGCGAGCCGATGCATGATACTCGACATTAGTCGCTTTGACGACAAACAAGGCACCGTATTGGGCTAGTAAAGCGGATGATTCTAAACCTAAGGAACGTAACCATTCGGTGCGTGCGCGCTCAAAGAACTTAAGATAATTGGCGTAAAACACAACGCCACCTGAGTCAGTGTCTTCGTAATAAACACGAACCGGCCAACTAAACGCAGTAGACATGAAATCCCTAAATCAAAAAATCGAGAAGAAACAATATAAAAAAAGCCTTTTGTTGATTTAGCTTAGTTGGCATTGCGTTGAATTGCCAAAGGCCCAAAGCCCTGACACATCGGCATCATTTCGATATAGTTGATGTTGATATGCGCTGGCAAGGTCGCAATCCAGAAAGCCGTCTCAGCAATATCGACCGCCGTCAATGGTTGCGTTCCTTGGTAGACCGCAGCAGCTTTAACATCATCACCTTTAAACCGCACATTTGAGAATTCGGTACCACCACATAAACCCGGTGCGATATTGCAAGCACGGACACCGGTACCGATCAAATCCGCACGCAAATTCAAAGTAAATTGATCGACGAACGCTTTTGTCGCTCCATACACATTTCCACCAGGATAAGCGGTAGAGCCAGCGATAGAACCAATATTAATGATGACGCCATTTTGACGTTTGACGAAGTGCGGCAACAGGGCGCGTGTCATACGTACTAAACCTTTGTTATTGGTATCAATCATCACTTCCCAATCATCGAGGTTAGCGTCTTGCGCCGGCGCGACACCTAGCGCCAAACCTGCGTTGTTGATCAGAACGTCGATATCTTGCCACTGCGCTGGCAAACTCGCCAATGCTTGGCTAATCGAAGCTTTGTCGGTGACGTCAAGTTCAAGCGCAAGCAAGGCATCACCCAATTCTTCTTTGAGCACTTGCAAACGGTCTACACGACGCGCAGCAGCAATCACGCGATGCCCAGCCTGTACAAACTTGCGAGCCATTGCCTCGCCAAATCCCGAACTTGCTCCAGTAACTAAGACCAACATAAATTCATCGCTTTCGAAATACCTGAAAAGTCGTCATTCTAATTCTTTTTGTAAGTAAAGTCGCCGCATTGAAGAAAGGCTCCAAAGCGCATTACTAAGTCACTTAAGCTCAGAAAACTGCGGATAAAAGCGGCAAACTTATTTTCGTGACAGCATTATGTCCATGCATAGCAAAAACATCATATTTATTGTCATTTCACTTTTAACTGGCTGCTAATACAAGTCTCGGAGGCCTAGATCCCCTCTTCTTGAGCAATATGGAAAATATAGATTTTTCATTTAAAAACAAAAACTTAAACATCAACACCCGTCAAATCCTTGAGTATCTCTTTGGAGGCTACGCGAGCAATTCGACCCAAATACACACATTATTGTTTCACGCTCTTAACTTGCTCTAAGCCAGCGCTTCACGTAAAATTCGGGCACCATTTTTGTCTCACGCAACTGGCGAAAATGCAGCGTCTTTTTATCCAAAAGCACCTGCAGAAGATGGAGTTCCATCGTGAAGCGTGAGATTTGCAGAGTCGATTCTTGATTCTGGCCGTACGCCTGGGTATCTCGATGGTAAAAGTGATTGAGACTTGTATCAGCAAGCGTTCGCATTTTTACGGATCAGTCCCAATCTAAATTGTTCAATTTCACGCTTTTTCTACAGGAAACCCATGTTCTCCAAGAATCACACTCTCGCTAATATCGATCCAGAATTGCTCGCCGCGATTCAAGCCGAAAATGTCCGTCAACAAGAACACATCGAGTTGATCGCTTCTGAAAACTATACTTCGCCAGCCGTCATGGAAGCACAAGGCTCCCAGTTGACCAACAAGTACGCGGAAGGCTATCCAGGCAAACGCTACTACGGTGGTTGCGAACACGTGGACGTCGTTGAACAATTAGCGATCGACCGCTTGAAACAAATCTTCGGTGCCGAAGCAGCAAACGTACAACCTAACTCTGGCTCACAAGCAAACCAAGGCGTGTTCTTCGCGGTCTTAAAACCAGGCGATACGATTATGGGCATGTCCTTGGCGGAAGGTGGTCATTTGACACACGGTATGCCTTTGAACATGTCTGGTAAATGGTTCAATGTCGTTTCTTATGGCTTGAACGACAAAGAAGAAATCGATTACGAAGCGATGGAACGTTTGGCACGCGAAAGCAAACCAAAATTGATCATTGCGGGCGCATCGGCTTATTCTTTGCGTATCGATTTCGAACGCTTCTCCAAAATCGCGAAAGAAGTTGGCGCTTATTTCATGGTCGATATGGCCCACTATGCTGGTTTGATCGCTGCAGGCGTTTATCCTAACCCAGTGCCATTCGCTGACTTCGTTACTTCTACTACGCACAAATCTTTGCGCGGCCCACGTGGCGGTATCATTTTGATGAAAGCTGAACACGAGAAAATCATCAACTCTGCAATCTTCCCAGGCTTGCAAGGTGGCCCTTTGATGCACGTGATCGCAGGTAAAGCGGTAGCATTCAAAGAAGCATTGAACCCAGAATTTAAAGCTTACCAAGAACAAGTCGTGAAGAATGCTGACGCTTTGGCTAAGACTTTGATCGAACGTGGCTTGCGTATTATCTCTGGCCGTACTGAATCGCACGTGATGTTGGTTGATCTACGTTCCAAAAACATTACAGGTAAAGCTGCCGAAGCAGTTCTCGGTTCTGCGCACATCACTTGCAATAAAAACTCCATTCCTAACGACCCAGAAAAACCATTCGTGACTTCTGGGATCCGTTTGGGTAGCCCTGCCTTAACAACACGTGGTTTCAAAGAAGCTGAAGCCGTCAAGATTGGTCACTTGGTAGCAGACGTGTTAGATAATCCAAATGATGCAGCGACAATCGAACGCGTCAAAGCAGAAGTGAAAAAATTGACCGACGCATTCCCTGTCTACGGTAACTAAGCTTCACGTTAGCAAGAAACACAAGTAAAGCCACTCCGCGGAGTGGCTTTATTTTTGCCAGCAAAGATTTTCGGTTTGCAATAAGATAAAGCTCGCGTCATTTTTTGTCCGGATCACAACAAAAGTCGCTAAACTGTGAAGCAAGCAGGACTGAATGTTTTACAATGATGTCAGCTTCACAAGTTCGATTAGAGACAGGCCTTATGCACACGGCCAAATTTTCGGCAAATAGCTGAAAACAAAGCCACTACAGAGCGAAGCACAGCTACACATGCAGGCTTTGATGCAATTAAGACCTTAGAGACAGAGAGTCTAGCCATGAAATGCCCATACTGCCACCACGACGATACGCAAGTCATCGATACTCGAATCTCCGAAGAAGGCGATACGATACGCCGTCGTCGACGTTGTGCCAGCTGCGATAAACGTTTCACCACCTATGAACGTATCGAACTGACGATGCCTGTAATCGTCAAAAAGAATGGCAGTCGCTCCGAATATGAGTCCGGGAAGTTACGCGCCAGCTTAATGCTCGCATTGCGCAAACGCCCGGTTTCGGCGGAAGCTGTCGACACAGCGATTCAAAGAATCGAAGAAAAACTACTCAATAGCGGGCAACGTGAGGTAGTCTCAGGTCATCTTGGAGAATTAGTGATGCGCGAACTGAAGCGGCTCGATAAAGTTGCCTATATTCGCTTCGCCTCTGTCTACAAGAGTTTCGAAGATGTATCTGAATTCGTCGAAGCGATCCAAGAAGTCAAGAAAAAATAAAGGGAGGATTTTCATCCTCCCCTCTTCAAGACCATGAATATTGGTCAGTCTTATCTTTCCCAACAAGAATCTGCGGTCATGCCACCGGACAATGTACCGCTTACCGATTTTTGACCAAGATTATTCAAGGTTAGCGTAGGACAAACATCTGCCGCCATGCCATTCACAGGAACCGCCTGAAGCGTAAATGATGTCGCTGTCACTGCACTCAGACTAATGTTGTAGTTGATGTTTCCACCTGTTGCATTCGCTGGTGATACGGTTCGAGGCAAGGTTGGGGAAGCACCACCCGCTGTCAAATTATAGGCACTGTTCTCAGTAAAAAAACGCTCCATGTATTGTGCATTTTCAAGCAGTGCAGAGCGCGCATCTGAACGTTGACCGCGGCGCCCACTATCTCTAAAACTTGGATAAGCAACGGCACTGATAATTGCAATAATCGCGACGACAATCATCATTTCCATCAAGGTAAAACCACTGTGTTTGCTACGCTTCATACTGTTCTCACTTTCTGATCAATCAATTACCCGCACCAATATTAATTTGGCGCCATAAACGCACTGTTGGAATAGCATCAGCACCGCGACTATTTTGGCCATTCAAGCCACCGATAATCGTACCATCCTTGCTTGCTGCTTGGTACATTTTCAAGTTGCTATTGCCTGTACGAATAATCGTTGTACCCATGGTTGCGGTACTTTGTCTTCCGATCGCCATAGTATCTGCGCTAGTCACCTGCCCGTCGCCATTGGTGTCCACGGTTTTGTAGCTTAAAGGACCGCCAGTTAATGGACTAAACTGCAAAGTAGTGGAAAGACCGTCCGTGACGCATGGATCGGTACTAGTACCAGGTACCAAAGTAGTAAAGATTGCTTGGTCATCCAAGAGTATAGGATCTGTCACTAAGCGTTCAGCGGTCGTGACGTTCAAGGAAATATACCAACCACGTTTGATCCCCCAGTCCACAGTCTGTGGTGAAGGTATCGTATAAAAGCCTCCGCTCTTTGCCAATGCTTGCCCTACCAGCATTGACTTGGTTACGGTAGAAGGCGATGCGCTCTTATCCCAAATGCCATATAAAGTTTCGACTGCGGTCGAACTTGGATCAGTGTCCTCATAAATCTTACCAGTACCAAACACAACCATGACACCATTCATTGGGTGCGCATAAATCTGTGGTTGCGTCGTGATCGGTTGGCGACGGCCAGTACCATTCACCGCGTCTGTAGCGAAGAACAAAGGTGTGGCTGCGCCAAAGGCTAAAGATACGGTTGTCGGATCGCCAGGCACCGCAGTGACGAAGTTAAATTTCCAGAGATTACCTTGTATGTCGCCCGCGTAGGCAGCACGAATCGTGGACTCAGAATCAAGCACTAATTTTGGTGTCGACAAACCATTCGCGCTGGTTCCGGTATCGACCTTATAAATGATCGCACCCGTTTTTAAATCCACCACATACAACATCGCTTTGCCACTGCCACTTTCATAGCCATTACCATAAACAGCAACCCAACGACCATCACGCATACGCCCCATCTGCGGCACACCCATGGAATATCCCATATCGACATCAATCGTCGGGAATGTAGAACTTCTCTCCCAAAGAACCTTAGTCCTATCAAACAAAGTAGGATCGGTCACGTCAAGTGCAAAGATGCCTTTACCACCAGCCCCCATACCACTCAACAAAACCATACGCCAAGGCGCAGTATTATCTGGCCCGATCGCTGCATCAGCGATGTTTGGTGTGGCATCGACGTAAAAGCGATGGGTATAATTTTTCTTCGCCAATTCTGGAAGGTTGGGAATCACGGTTTGTGGAACATAAGCAAAACGTTCTTGCGCCTTGACTTCAGCGACGTCAACGTCAAAGGCATGCATCATGCCATCATTTGCGCCCACATAAACCGTCGCCGCGCGGCTCGATGATTTCTTCCAATACAAGAACGCTTGATAACTGCCCTTACCAATGGAGCCTGCTGGCAAGAACGTATATCCACCATCTTTACCTTCGCGCACATATTGTGGATCGGAATTCACCAAATCGCCCATCACATAATTTCTGATGCGGAAAGGCTTACCTTCAAGGCTCTTATCACCGCGAATGTAGTTGACGATATCAGTACCTGTCACTACTGTCGGCGAAAAATCACCAGTCGCGTTGTCCATCAGCGTGCGATGATCAGGCAAGAGACTGCCATATTTAAATTCAATACCACCAGAGCCATTTACGTCAGAAGAGAAAACCTTACGCGTGGCGTGATCAACGGTCATATTGTCCGTATCCCAATCATTGTTCGCTGCAATATTTCCGGTGTTTTGATCGACGGACTTCTGCTCTAATTTTCCAGACCAGTTATCTGTACGATAAGAGGACGTGTATAACTTAACGTTTGCGCCCAAGGTATTATTGGAAGTCGCAATCGCAGCCGCACTACCTGCCCGGCTGGCAATATCCTGCAAGGCCGAGGACAAACCATCTGCAAACTGCTTTGGGTTTTGTGCACTAAAGTATTGCCCACGCCCATTCACGGCCGCATGCCACAAATCATCAACATTATTCACAGAATCAGAACCTGGTGTACTCCATACCTTGGTACCTGCCGTCAAAGCTGGCAAGTCCACCGCGGGATCTAGCGTCCCATTGACGCCGAGACCCACGGTATAGCTGACCAAATGTTGCCAGAAAGCAGGGTCCGCAGCATTGGTTGGTACATTCTTCTTGGAGGTTCCCCAATCTGAGCGTAAATCATTGACCCAATAATACATCGCGACGTCAGCCAAAGTATTTGAATTGCTATCAGCGTACTGCTTCTCACTTAAGGTCGTGATGTTACCCTGAGGATCAGTCAGAACCCCACCCGTCGTTTTGTATTGATATTTTCGACCATCGGCAGCGGTCATAATCGAGCCATTAGTACCATCAACGTTCGCCGTCGCACCAGAGGTTGCCGCCTGTGAACCATTCCAAGTACCATCGGTCATCAAAATATGGTAATTCTGACGACAACTTGCTTGACCACTTGCACTATCGTTGATTGTATTTTGCCAAGGTCCACCAATATCTGTCCGTTTAAAATACTGCCCGACTTTGTCCATCGCATATCGTAGCGGCGTGCCATTCTGGGTGACAGGATACTTATAAAGTTGATTATAAAAGCTCGTACGATTTGTACCTGCAAAATCGGCTGTGACCCCAGCGACAATAATGTCACTTGAAACCGAATTGATAGTCGTCGTAGCAGCATTGATCGCTGCAAAACCGACGCGCAAATTCGATGCTTGTTTGCTAAAGGCAGAACCTACACCGCCGCGTGCCATCAACAAACGATTACGCCAATACTGAAACCAGTTAGCAAAATTTTGGATTTCTTGTGCATAGGTACAGCCACCTTCGGCGCATTCGGTACGATCAGCAGAAAGCTTGGGGAATGGTGCATTTGCTAGTTTAATTTCAACTCGACTAAAGCAAGCGGTATTTGTGGCAGTTGTTGGACTACCGCAGCCTGTTCCACCAACGTACTTAAAATAGGTGGCTGGGTAAAAATCTCTGGTGTGATCGTTCGTAGCAGTCTCTTGGCTGTTAGGATTGGTTGTGCCGTTGTTTGTTGCATTCAACCATCTCTTTGCGCCCCAAACTGTTCCTTGTGTCGAACTAGTTAAATCAATTTTAGCTTGCAGCGCACCACCAGTAGGCGCCACTGGGTTGAAATATGCTGCAGCAGGATCCGCATTTGGCATAGAGGTGCCGTCTGCATTTTTCCAGGGCTCATATTTGGTTGCTGGATCATAATAAATTTGATTCACGTCGGGCGATCGGAAGCGTATTACTTTCATGTTCAACGCATTTTCCCCAGTGCCATCGCCAAACCCGACAATGGTACCGTCACGCAAAAAAGTATCGCCATTTCTATAGACACTTGCTGGTTGGGGGAAACCATATAAATAACTCAGACCTGGAATCAAGTTATCAGGCATGTATTCAAACAACATCGAACCTGAATCGTCCAAGGTGAACATAATATTCGGCGGAACATTAGGTTTAACCATAGGCGGCAGTTGCGAAACGCCTGCCTGTGCTGAAATTGGAAGCAAGATTTGCGCTGCGATCAAAACGCTCGCACAAACACGTTTGATGGGTGAAAATTTCTTAGACATGACCATCCCCAATTCAATAATTGCCACAACGAATAATTTCTTGCAAATACACTACGGCCGTATCAGTAGTTCCAACGCCACGAGCGGTGATTACATAAGGGTAATAGCGTTCTTCTCGACCTATTAGCGGCCAACGTTCAATCAAACATGAAGGCTGCTCGACCACACCAGTTTGCACGTCTGCCCCCGTCAACGCAGTGGCAATTTTTCCACCACCAACCCAAGTTGCCTTGTCTTTCCAAAGTTTGGGGAAGGAATCCTTAATATCTTTGGCAGTCATCAATTCTAAGTCCACTGTTTTCGGATCTTGAATAGGAATGGTTGCCCCGGCACGTTGTTTACACATGTTCCTATCACCGGTTGCCAAGACAATGCTACGTTCACAAAAACGTAAGGCTTTTTCAGCGGCCTGAAAAGCTGCCTCCTGTGCACGCAGGTTGCCCCCGACTTTTTCATCCATGGTTGCCTTGCGTATGGCAGTAATTGCCAAGAGAGTCATCACGACCAAAAAGATCAGGCTAATCGGAAGAACAAAACCCTGTTCAGAACGCGCTACATTTCTCATTATGCTGCTCCCACTGCGCGACTACGGATCGTCACTGTTGTAGTGAATACGCTGCGCAAACGTTTGTCTGATGGTGTTACGGTCGTCGTGCCATCGCAACCGATATAGCTTTGACTTGCTGTTGCGACGTTGTCTGTTGCAGACCTGACTACCAAGCATACTTTCACCGCAATAACCTTTTGCCAGTCCGCAGCGGTCATTTGATCGGCTCTCAGATAACGATCGATAGTTTGTTTACCTTGTGTAAAGTTGAGTCCATAAGTCAGCTTCATGGTCTCTACATTTTCAGCAATAGGCTGGCCTGGTAGCAAATTACTGGTGGGGTTGGTCAAGCCACCATTCCCTTGGCAATATAGCTC
>CANHZI010000079.1 GCA_947464955.1 Oxalobacteraceae bacterium | reverse complement strand
CTTTGGTGTTTCGCTTTATTGTGAAATAGGCTGTACATCAGATTGATGCGGTACGCATCTTTAGCCACTGCAAGGCATTTCCACTCACGCGCGGCGACAAACGAAGCCACACCTGCTGATGATATTGATTCAACCATTCAATTTCATCCATACGTAGAATACTGAGGTCGATGCAGCGCGTGTCAATCGGGCACAGTGTCAAGGTTTCGAACTGTAAGTAATCGCCAAACTCTGTACTTTCTGCCGGTACGCAGAGCAAAAGATTTTCAATCCGAATACCCCATTTTCCTGGACGATAAATTCCCGGTTCATTCGAGGTAATCATCCCAACTTCCATCTTCATATGCACTTCTGGTACCGCGCCCGAGATGCTTTGTGGACCTTCGTGAACATTTAGGAAATAACCGACACCGTGTCCTGTACCATGGCCAAAATTGATGCCTTCGGCCCAGATCGGTGCGCGGGCAATAACATCTAGCGTCGTCGACAAAGTGCCGTAGGGGAATTTCATGCGTGACAACGCAATCATGCCCTTGAGGACTAGAGTGAAATCGTGTTTCTGCTCAGCAGACACTTCACCCACGCCGACGACACGCGTGATATCGGTGGTGCCGTTATAGTATTGGCCACCAGAGTCAATCAGCAATAAGCCATCGCCCTCGATTTGCGCGTAAGACTTCTCTGTCGCTCGGTAGTGTGGCATGGCGCCATTCCCATTAAAGCCAGCGATAGTGCCGAAACTTGGACACACAAAATGCGCTTGCGCCGCGCGTGCTGCGCAGATTTTTTCGTCGATGGTGAGTTCACTGATAGTTTGTTTTTTATCTTGCATCGCTTCTTCAAACCAAGCAAAAAATTCGCACAGCGCAGCACCATCTTGCTCCATTGCCTCGCGCACAAACTGTGCCTCTTGCGGTGTTTTTCGCGACTTCAGGAAAACGGAAGGGTTAATTGCTTCGATCACCTTGCAGTGTTTAGCTATCGATTCTCGGAAACCAAAAGTAATGCGGCGTGGATCGATCAAAACCGCATCCCCAGCGCCTAGCGTACTGAGCGCATTTGCTGCATCAGCATAGGGTTGAAGCTCTACACCGTCAGCTGCCAAGGCTTGCGCGACTCCGGCAGGTATCTTATCGAGCGGCACAAACAAAACAGCGCTGTTAGCACTCAGGAGTAAATGTGAGACGAAGACCGGATTGTAATTGACGTCCGAGCCACGTAAATTGAGTATCCAAGCAATGTCATCGACGGTCGAGATGAAATGCCATTGCGCAGACTTTTCGACCATTGCATCGCGTACTTGTTGCAGTTTCTCATGACGGCCAACGACGGCATACGGCGCTGGATGTTCGTACACCATTTCAGTTGGCAATGCCGGGCGATCTAACCACACTTCTTGTAAGAGATCGGTCTCAGTTTGGATCTTCACGAGTTTAGGGTAAAGCGCATTTTGTAGCATGCGCGCACTGGCCAAACTCAACACATTGCCATCGACGCTTAGAACTTGGTTGGCTTTCAGATTAGCGGATAACCATTCGATATGCGCAGGTGTCGCAGAAGACAAGATCTTCATCATCTGAATACCACTGCCAGCAAGTTCGATCTCGGCTTGTTCCCAATAACGACTGTCAACCCAGAGACCAGCGAATTCAGCAGTAACCACTAGTGTTGCGACGGACCCAGTGAAACCAGAAAATACTTCGCGCGCTTGCCAACGCGGGGGGAGGTATTCAGACAAATGTGGGTCTGCAGATGGAATCAAACAAGCATCAATGCCGCGTTGTTGCATCGCTTGTCGAAGTTGGCTTAATCTTTCTGGAACGGTGTAAGTCATTTTATTTTCTCTAACAGCTATTTTGTCTTATTGGGAATCGCTCAAAAAAAATGCGCACCAGCTCAGGATGCGCATCTTCGGGAGATCAGCTTGTTTTGATCTGAACGTGAATTAACGCACGCGCATGCCGGGTTCTGCGCCAGGCCAGGCTTCCAAAATATACAGACCTGGATTGGCTTTCTCATCAGCCGCAGATGCTGCTAACACCATGCCTTCAGACATGCCAAATTTCATTTTACGTGGTGCGAGGTTAGCCACCATGACAGTGAATTTGCCGATCAATTGCTCTGGCTGATAAGCCGACTTGATGCCAGAGAACACATTGCGTGTTTTGCCTTCGCCTACATCTAAAGTTAGGCGCAGCAATTTGTCTGAACCTTCTACGTGTTCGCAATTAACAATCTTAGCGATACGCAAATCGACTTTAGCGAAATCGTCGATCTTGATTTCGTCTGCTATTGGTTCGATGCTTGGTGTAGCGGTGGCTGCAGCTGCAGTTGATTCAGCAGCAACCGGCGCATCAAACAGTTGATCAAAAATCAGAGGATCAACACGTTGCATCAAGTGCACGTATGGATTGATCGTATGCTGGTCTGGCAAAGGTGCATAGACGTCTGCCCATTGCAAGGCGCCGATATTTAACTGCGCTTCAACTTGGCTCGCCAAATGCGGCAAGACTGGTTTCAAGAAAATCGTCAAAATACGGAAGGCTTCCAGCAAGCGGCTGCACACTTCTTGCAACTTGGCTTCATTGCCTTCTTGCTTCGCGAGTTCCCAAGGTTTGTTCGCATCAACGTAGGCATTGATGACGTCCGCTTGCTCCATCACTGCGCGCAAAGCTTTACCAAAATCACGTGCTTCGTACAGTGCTTGGATTTCGGTCGTAACGGCACGCAGATTCTGCAAGAACGCATCATCGGCTGTTGCCCATGTGGTGTTGACCTTGCCATCAAAACGTTTGGTGATGAAACCCGCCGCGCGGCTCGCGATGTTGATGTACTTACCGATCAAGTCGGAATTCACACGCGCCACGAAGTCGTCTGGGTTCATGTCCAGATCTTCAACCTTGGCATTGAGTTTGGCCGCAAAGTAGTAGCGCAACCATTCAGGGTTCATGCCGATGTCGAGATAGCGCAAAGGTGAAATACCTGTGCCGCGGGATTTCGACATTTTTTCACCGGAAACCGTCACGAAGCCATGTGCATAAACATTGTCTGGCGTTTTATAACCAGAAAATTTCAACATCGCTGGCCAGAATAGCGTATGGAAGTACGTAATGTCTTTACCGATGAAGTGAATTTGTTCCGTCTTCGGATCGGCCATAAAGGCATCAAAATTTTTGCCCGTTTTGTTGAAGTAGTTTTTCAATGAAGCGAGATAGCCAACAGGGGCATCGAGCCAAACATAGAAATATTTACCTGGTTGATCAGGAATTTCGATACCGAAGTAAGGTGCATCACGACTGATATCCCAGTCACCTAAGCCGCCTTCGCCTTCCAACCATTCTTTGCACTTATTTGCGACTTCGGATTGCAAGCGATTATCTTGCAAAGCCCAGCCACGCAAGAATTCGACGCATTTTTCATCAGATAACTTGAAGAAAAAGTGCTCAGACGATTTCATAATTGGCGTTGCGCCAGTCAAGACCGAGTAAGGGTTCTTGAGTTCGGTTGGCGCATACACAGCGGAACATACTTCGCAAGAATCGCCATACTGATCTTTAGCGCCGCACTTCGGGCATTCGCCTTTGATGTAACGATCTGGCAAGAACATGTTCTTAACAGGGTCATAAAACTGTTCGATAGTTTTGCTGGTGATGAAGCCTGCCGCTTTGAGCTTGCGGTAAATGTCTTGCGATAGTTCGTGATTTTCAGCGCCATCAGTCGAGTGCCAATTATCAAATTGAATATGGAAGCCATCCAAGTATTGCTTACGACCTGCAGCGATTTGGCCGACGAATTCTTGCGGTGTTAAGCCTGCTTTTTCGGCAGCGATCATAATCGGTGCGCCATGCGCATCGTCAGCACAGACGAAGTTCACTTCGTGGCCCGACATTCGCTGATGACGAACCCAGATATCTGCCTGGATGTACTCCATAATATGGCCAAGATGGAAAGGGGCGTTCGCGTAAGGAAGGGCAGTGGTGACAAACAGCTTGCGAGTCATAATCTTGAATTTCTTCTATGAAATGGACGAAAGCTAGTATTTTAACAGTGAAAACCCACATCGCAGTAGTTTAGCGATGTGGGTTTCTATTTGCGAAGCCGAAGTTTTAGTTCGGGAGTGTGAACGTACAACTAGCGTTTTTTGAGAAGTCACTAATGAATTTGACCTCTGCTGTGAGCGACGGCGTCTGGCTATAAGCCTTCATTCCAGGTGATTTCATGTTAATTGTTATCGATTGTCCGGTCGTGGAGCCGTAATCTGTTGCCATAAAATTCAAAATGAAGGCTGCTGGTGTGCTCGCGATCGGTGTCGATTTGAGATAGTTGACGTTGTACGGCTTTTTCAACTTATAAGCATTTGCACCGATAACGAGCGAAATTGTGCCTTCGTCTGTCACGGATAAATTACAAACAGTATTCCCAAAGGTGCTCGCGCCAAGTGCCGCACCCTTGACGCAAGTGCTTGAGTTGGGGTCACTGCTCATCCCGTCAGAACAAGCTTGGGCATTTCTAAGTAGTTGAGCGACATCGGGCGTCAAAATCAAAGGAGTAGAGAAAATGTCTGCGCTAGCATCATTGCCGACCAAAATTAATTTTTTTGCATTGATGAATTCATAGTTAGTGACTGCGGCCGCAATTTTCATTCCTATGGTGATTGAGTCCGCATCATTGAGGTAGCCCATGCCTTGTTGAACGGCGAAATAATTTGCGATAGCGATTTTATTGTCGAGCAAATCTGCGACGTAGCCATACGTTGAGTCGCCCTTGAACGTATGTGCAGAGTAGAGAATTGTCGCGACCAAACTACTTCTACTTTCCTTGCCGCTATTTAAACTGCTAGTCCAATAATCAAGTCCTGCTTGGTCGACGCTGGTGCGTCCCAATACGTTTTTATAAATAATTTTGATGAAGTCCGCGGTGCTCATATTGGCGTTGTAGCCAGTCTCTGTTGGAAACAGAAGCGCGGCCCGGTAAAAATTATCGGCAATCTGATTGATCGTGGCTCCAGCCGCCAATTGATCAATCCAATAGCTCAAACCATTTGCATCCGGCACGCGATTAAAAAAGGCCACGTAAAGCTCTTCCAGTTTTTGCAAGTCGTTGGCAGATATCGCGCTGGCTTTCTTTGCAATTTGAAGATTGATGGTTGCATCGGAAAAATTTAAGTTAGTAATATTGCTTGGGATACTTGTTACTTTACTCGTAGCAATCTCAGTCACTACGAAGCCTGCCGCTGTATTTCGAATTGCGTAGTTTGAGCGAGGCCCTGCAAAACTCTGCGTACTAGCAGCTGGTGCAGCGGGTGGCATGGCATAGGCAGCGCTTGGTTTGGTTTGATCGGTATTCCCACCGCATGCGGTGAGGCAGAGTGTGAAGGCGCAAAAGAATAAAGTGGTGAGTTTTTTCATATTGGATGGAATGTGGGGACAAGCTGGTTAGAGTTTGCTCTGATCAAAAAAGTGGTGTTGCAAATTGGAAAGCTAAACTCTTGCACGTTTAATTACAAATGATACTTTTTTTATAAACCATGTTGGCAATTGAAACTATTCTAACATTCTAGATAATTATTTTCTATGCAATTGTTTTTTTATGTAATATTCATGGAATCCCGTAGTGGGTTTATGGCTTTGATCGGTTTGATCTGCGTTTTACGTTAGACTTGCGGTAATTGAATGGAGAAACGCATGTCAGCAACAACGAGCCCAGAACAAAACACTCAAGTAATCGAACAAGCAAAGTTGTTGCTTGGGTCGGTGATCGATGCTAATACCGGAAAAGACTTTATTGCATCGAAAGCAATTAAAAATTTACAGTTTGCCTCTGGTAAATTAAGCCTAGAAGTCGAATTGGGCTACCCAGCGAAAAGCCAATTCACTTTAATCCAAGACCAGATCGCCAAGGCATTGGCTGGCATCAGTGGAGTCGACAGCGTTGAGGCTCATGTATCAAGCAAGATCGTAGCGCACACTGTCCAGCGAGGCATCAAATTGATGCCTAACGTCAAAAACATCATCGCTGTAGCATCCGGGAAGGGCGGTGTTGGTAAGTCGACGACGTCGGTAAATTTGGCCCTGGCTTTGGCGGCTGAAGGCGCTAGTGTGGGCTTGCTCGACGCCGATATTTACGGGCCTTCACAGCCGATGATGATGGGTATTGATGCACGACCAGAATCGGCTGATGGTAAAACCATGGAGCCGCTTGAGAACTATGGTGTTCAGGTGTCGTCTATCGGTTTCATGATTGATCCAGATTCGCCTATGGTATGGCGTGGCCCTATGGTGACTCAAGCTTTGCAGCAATTGTTGGAACTGACGAACTGGCGTGATCTCGATTATCTAATCGTCGATATGCCACCTGGTACCGGCGATATTCAACTGACTTTGTCGCAAAAAGTGCCTGTGACTGGGGCGGTGATCGTGACGACACCGCAAGATATCGCATTGTTAGATGCGCGCAAGGGTTTGAAGATGTTCGAGAAGGTGGGGATTCCTATCCTCGGCATCGTTGAAAATATGAGTACGCATATTTGCTCTAACTGCGGTCATGCTGAAGCGATCTTCGGCGCCGGCGGTGGCGAGAAAATGTGTGAAGAGTATCAAGTGGACTTCTTGGGTGGCTTATCATTAACGATGGCGATTCGCGAACAAGCGGATTCGGGAAAACCGACGGTGGTGGCTGACCCTGACGGCGCGATTGCACAAACTTACAAGGCAATTGCACGCAAGATCGCGATCAAAGTCGCAGAAAAAGCCAAGGATATGAGCAGTAAATTCCCAACCATTACTGTGCAAAACAATTAATTGAGCTCACCAAAAGCATGACTTTTTCGACATTCGACCAAGAAATGATGGCCTTGGCTTTGCAAGAGGCGAGCAAGGCTACGATGGAGACTTCTCCGAATCCTAAGGTCGGGTGTGTACTTGTCAAAGAAGGCAAGCTCATCGGCCAAGGCCATACGCAAAAAGTAGGACAGGCGCATGCTGAGGTGATGGCACTGCGAGATGCCGCCAGCAAAGGGCACGATGCTCGCGGAGCAACAGCCTATGTGACCCTAGAGCCCTGCAGTCATTACGGTCGAACGCCGCCCTGCGCCAATGCCTTGATCGAAGCCGGTGTAGCACGTGTGGTTGCTGCGATTGAAGATGCAAATCCGCAAGTGGCTGGCCGTGGCTTTGCGATGTTACGTGATGCTGGCATCGAGGTCGCGCATGGTTTGATGGCGGCGGAAGCGCGAGAAATGAATATCGGTTTCTTGCGCCGTATGCAGACAGAAAAACCGTGGGTGCGACTCAAAATGGCATCCAGTTTGGATGGCTTTACCGCGCTGCCAAATGGGCATAGTCAATGGATCACCGATGCTGAAGCGCGGGCGGATGGTCATCGTTGGCGTGCCAGAGCTGATGCGATTATGACGGGCATTGGCACCGTCCTTGCCGACGACCCTCAAATGACTGTCAGACTTGAAGCGCAAGAAGTGATACGTCAACCGCGCAAGATCATCGTGGATTCTAAGCTGCGTACGCCAGAACATGCACAAGTCTTGCAATCGGGAGAGACCACGCTAGTTCATGCGCAAGCAGCATTGTTGCAGGAGACCAAAATAGGGCGTATGCAGGCAATGGGCGTTCAACTTTTGGAATTGCCCAATGGCGATGGAAGCGCTGTTGACCTCGATGCCTTGGTGCAGGAGCTAGGGCGTCAGCAGGTCAATGAGCTGCACGTCGAAGCAGGGGCTAGTCTGAGTGGTGCATTGATTTCTGCGGGATTAGTCGATGAATTATTGCTCTACCTGGCACCGAAGTTTCTTGGTGCAGGTAAGACCATGTTTGAATTGCCTGCATTGGCCGACGTCAATCAGGCGATGTCTTGGCAAATACATGAAATGAAGCAGATTGGAAACTCGATTCGAGTTGTGTTGCGCAAGTAGTCAGTGATGCTGTGGCTGAGTTGACCAAAAAAACAAAAAAGCCTCGAAGATTTCTCAACGAGGCTTTTTATCTTGGTCGGAGTACAAGGATTCGAACCTTGGACCCCCTGGTCCCAAACCAGGTGCGCTACCGGGCTGCGCTACACTCCGAAAACTGCGACATGCATTGCTGATGCAAAACATGGTGAAACTAAAAAGGATCGTCAAAAATATTCGACGATCCTTAAATATTGGTCGGAGTACAAGGATTCGAACCTTGGACCCCCTGGTCCCAAACCAGGTGCGCTACCGGGCTGCGCTACACTCCGAGAAGCGAGATAATACTTCGCCCGCCAGTTCTTGTCAACCGCTGCTAGGTAGTACTTATCGCTTCTTGATGTATTTCAAGCGGTCTGCCAGACAGTTTGTGCCCATATCTATAGACTTAATTGGCTCTCAAATTGATGGTGTTCTTGAGAATGTGGGTCGGTGAAGCTGATACTTTTGGCGAGTAATTTGAGCGGTCTCTCAAAATCATCATTCCCAGCTGGAAGTGCTTGTGGGTAGAAACGGTCATTTAGTATGGGGGCGCCTAAACTGGCTAGATGCACGCGTAGCTGATGTTTTTTGCCGGTCTTTGGTTGTAACCGGTAGAGCGCGTGATCTCCACGCCGTTCAATAACGGAAATCAAGGTTTCAGAATTGGCTTCACCGTCTACTTCGCGCATCACAAAAAATTGTGAACTTTCTTCCAGTCGACTCCGTTTTAAATAAGGGCTTGGTAAGTTCGGTAAGAAGGCGGCTATGGCGTGGTAGGTCTTTTCCATGCAATTTTGCTGGAACAAGGCTTGATAGCGCCCACGTGTTCTGGGATTGCACGAAAAAAGGATGACCCCGGCAGTTTCGCGATCGAGTCGATGTAAAGGGGTCAAGAAATCAATTCCTGTGCTGTTTTTCAGTCGGACGAGTAAAGTCTCTTTCAAGTAATTTCCACCTGGTGTTACCGGGAGAAAGTGGGGTTTGTCGACAACCAACAAATCTTCATTTTGAAAAAGTAGTGTTTCCTGAAAGGGGATGCTGGTTTCATTTTCCACCTCGCGATAATAGTAGAGGCACATGCCGCGTTTGACGGTCGAGCTCGGTGTCAATATTTCGCCTTCAGCGGTACGTATTTCTTGTTTGGAAAAACGACCAAGCCAAGTCTGTTCATCGACCTCAGGGAAATGTGAGCAAAGAAAATCGAGCGCATTTTGCCAACGGCCCTCGGGAAGCCAAATATAGCTCGGACTGATGCCGTTACGAGTCGGAAGTGGGGCTGATTTCACAGTGGCACTGGCGCAATGGTATGATGAAGTTTTCGCATCTTACCATTGCTCAAAGAGGTGGTAACTTTGAATGTGTGAATTGCCCACTAAAACATGAGCCATCAACTCCAATTAAGCCGCGCACAAATTGAATTGACTCAAGAGGTTGAGGTAGTGGATGAGTGCGGGCGTCTCAGTTCAATACATATCCCGATCGAGCGTGATCTAACTGTCTATGTCGACAAGCGCGAACTTGTTACTTTGATGACGATTGGTGCTAACCCTGAGTTATTAGTCTTAGGTTATCTCAAAAATCAACGACTCATCAGAAATATTGCCGATATCGCCTCGGTGCAAGTGGATTGGGAAGTCGGCGCCGCCGCAGTCATAACGCATTCGGGTATCGATAGAATCGAAGAGCGAACCGCAAAAAAAATTGTTACCACAGGATGTGGTCAGGGTACCGTGTTTGGCGCTTTGATGGGTGACCTCGATCAAATTCATTTGCCAGAAGAGGCGAGCGTTAAACAATCGGTCGTCGTGAGTATTGTTGATACCATACGACGACATCCTTCGGTCTATAAAAAGGCCGGTTCGGTGCATGCCTGCGCGCTCTTTTCTAAAGGCGGGGAGCTCTTGCAGTTTGTTGAAGATGTTGGACGCCATAATGCTGTGGATGCTATCGCTGGCAAAATGTGGCTTGAGAACCTACCCGGCGAAGATAAAATTTTCTACACCACGGGTCGTTTGACGTCGGAAATGGTGATCAAGGCTGCGCAAATGGGTATTCCTATCTTATTGTCACGGTCCGGCACAACGGCGATGGGTTTGCAATTAGCGCAACAATTGGGTATCAGTTTATTCTCACGTTGTTCGGGAAGTCATTTTCTATTGTTAAGTCATAGACAACGCTTACAAGCAGACCCTAGTGACGCGTAGCTCTGGCTTGAGTATCCTTGTCCCAAGTAAAAAGGTAAAATAGCGGTTTTGACTTTTCTGCGTTTATAGTCGTCTTTAGATTTGCTGAAACTCGACGAACGCCTTGCATCGATGACTGCTTCCCACTTACCTACACCTACCACTCCTGTTCGCACACGTTTTGCGCCTAGTCCTACGGGTTATTTGCATGTTGGCGGTGCCCGCACTGCTTTGTTTAGTTGGGCGTTTGCTCGTCATTTTGGCGGTACTTTTGTATTGCGAATTGAAGATACCGATTTGGAACGTTCAACCCCAGAAGCAGTACAAGCCATTTTGGATGGCATGAGCTGGTTGAATTTGCAGCACGACGAAGGCCCTTACTACCAAATGAAGCGTATGGATCGCTATCGTGAAGTGTTGGCGAGAATGCTGGCTGATGGTACGGCTTATCATTGCTACTGTTCCCCAGACGAAGTGGAAGCGATGCGTGAGCGCCAACGAGCGGCGGGCGAGAAGCCACGTTACGATGGTACATGGCGTCCTGAACCAGGCAAAACCTTGCCAGCCATTCCTGCAGATCGCAAGCCAGTGATTCGCTTCAAGAATCCTTTAGATGGTGAAGTAAGCTGGAATGATGTCGTCAAAGGAACGATCACAATTTCCAATCGCGAGCTCGACGACTTAGTGATTGCGCGCCCAGATGGCACGCCAACCTATAACTTCTGTGTTGCGGTCGACGATAGTGATATGCAAATCACCCATGTCATTCGCGGTGATGATCATGTGAATAACACGCCTCGTCAAATCAATATTTTGAACGCACTCGGTGCACCTTTGCCGTTCTATGGTCATGTGCCTATGATTCTTGGGACCGATGGTCAGAAGTTATCCAAGCGTCGCGATGCAGTAAGCGTCATGGATTATCTCGATAAAGGCTATTTGCCAGAAGCGTTGTTGAACTACTTAGCGCGTCTCGGTTGGAGCCATGGTGACGATGAAGTTTTCAGTATGGAGCAGATGATTAGTTGGTTTGATTTGACGCATCTTTCTAGCTCTGCGGCACAATTCAATCCAGAAAAATTGGCTTGGTTGAATAATCACTATATTAAAGCGGCTGATAATCAGCGCTTGGCGAGCCTAGTCAAAGTCGATTTAGATAAATTGGGAGCTAATTTATCGATCGGTCCCGATCTCGCTTCTGTGATCGCTTTGTTGAAAGAACGTGCGAACACTACGGTTGAATTAGCGCAATCTGCGATGCTGTTCTACCGTGAACCCGTGGCCGACGCGGGCTTAGTCGCGCAGCATATTACCGAAGCAATCAAACCCGCATTGCAAGAATTCACGACTGCTTGCGCAACAGTTGAGTGGAATAAGGCAGCAATCTCGGCGACGATGAAAGAAGTGTTGGCCAAGCACGGTCTAAAGATGCCGCAATTGGCGATGCCATTGCGTTTGCTGTTGACGGGACAATTGCAAACGCCGTCAATCGATGCGGTGATTGAGCTGTTTGGCCGTGAGGTTGTATTGAGTCGTTTGGCTAAGGCATAAATTTGTCATTGCGGTTCGCCTTGCTTTGCCTTAGATGCGCGCGAGGCTTTCAGCTTTACATTTATTGAGTAAGCTTGCTATACTCTCGTTTCTGTTTCGAGCGGGGGTATAGCTCAGTTGGTAGAGCGCTTGCATGGCATGCAAGAGGTCAGCGGTTCGATTCCGCTTACCTCCACCAAGTCGGGACAATGCAATTTTAGTTTGAACAGGAATTTGAAAAATAATTCTTGCCAAAACCGAGAAAGCTACTATATAATCTTGGTCTTACTTGATCGCGAAACAAATAAGCGTAGCGAAAAAAGTAAATAGGTCAGCAGTACGGACAGATTACTGTCCCCATCGTCTAGAGGCCTAGGACACCACCCTTTCACGGTGGGTACGGGGGTTCGAATCCCCCTGGGGACGCCAAAATAAAAACGGCTCAATTACAGATTGAGCCGTTTTTTTTCGCCCACAAATTTCTTGTGTTCATATGAGACATGCGAGTGCAAAGGTGGTTGGTGGGATGAGCTTATCCTAAACGGTAACAAGTTCTGATTCAGCTATAATCCCGAGCAGATGGCAGCGCAGAAAAAGCGTTTGCGGTCAGTAGGGTAGGTCTGAGTTGCGGGAATATTAATAAAAATTAGAGCGTAATCGATGAAACCATATTTAGTCGGCATCACTGGCGGTAGTGGCAGTGGAAAAACAACTTTTATTAACGCATTGCTGGCATCGATGCCGGTCAATAGCGTTTCTCTGCTTTCTCAGGACAACTACTATAAATCTATTGATCAGCAGACAAAGGATGAAAATCGAATTGAAAATTTCGATATCCCATCTTCGCTTGATTTAGATAAGTTCTATAGCGATGTGGTGCGTTTGCGTGAAGGTCATGATTTGCAGTTGAAGGAATATACGTTTAATCGCAGCGACGTTGTTCCGAAAATGATCCATATTCCCTCAGCGCCTGTAATTTTGTTGGAAGGCATCTACGCACTTCATCATCCAGAGCTGAATGATCTGATTGATTTGAAGGTGTACATCGATGCGGACGAACATCATCGTCGACAACGTCGCATACAACGCGATGCGGTGGAACGTGGTTACGATCAAGATGACGTTTTATATCGCCTGAGTCAACACCATCAGCCGGCTTTTGAGCAGTATATTTTGCCGCATCGTAGCAAGGCCGATTTGGTGATTCCAAATAATCACCATTTCGAAAAAGGACTCGAGATGCTCGGACATTTCTTGAAATCAAAGGCGCAAGAGCGCATGCTGTAGTCGCGATGTGAGCTTGACATGAGTCTCATGATTCAAGTCATGGCCAGAGTTGCGTAGTATCGGCAAGTTTTTGCAATCAAAATAAAACCATCTTTTCGGACAAAATCTGAGAAGATAGGCGGCTGAAATTTGAAATCACTCATATGAAACCGGATATCCTTGTTTTGGGCAGTGTTAATATGGACTTGGTGTTCCAAACGCCACGTATGCCTGCGCCTGGAGAGACCCTGATGGGCGAAAGTTTCCATCAGATTCATGGTGGCAAGGGAGCCAATCAAGCAGTTGCGGCTGCTCGTATGGGAGGACGCGTTCATTTGGTCGCCTGTGTTGGCGATGATGATTTCGGACGACGCAGTCTTTCCTCGCTCGCACAAGACGGCATTGATACTCAATTTGTACGTCAGGTCAAGGCATGTACCACCGGAGTCGCAGGTATTTTGCTTGATGCTCATGGTGAAAATAGCATTGTGCTCGCAGCGGGTGCGAATGCGCATCTAGATCAAAATGATATTGATCGGGCCGCAAGCCTTCTGACCGACGCGAAAATTTTGGTTTGTCAGCTGGAAACCCCTATTGAGTCGGTCAGCTATGCGATTAAGTTAGCGCATGATGCTGGGGTTAAGGTGTTGTTAAATCCAGCACCGATGCAAAAATTAAATGATGATTTATTAGCGCTTGTTGATTTCTTGGTTTTGAACGAAACCGAAGCGCAACAACTCACAGGCTTGGCAGTAGATAGTCAAGCGCAGGCGTTTGAAGCTGGCTTAGCGCTTCGCAAGCGTGGTGTCGGCGTAGTCATCATTACTTTGGGTTCTTCTGGAATCGTGCTTGTGACAGAAAACCATCGTGAAAGTTTGCCGGCATATCGGGTGGAAGTTGTAGATACCACTGCGGCTGGAGACACTTTTGTTGGCTCTTTGGCTGTGGCGCTGGGCGAGGGTTTGGAACTCAATGCCGCTTGTGATTTAGCGCAGCGTGCAGCGGCATTAGCAGTCACACAACTTGGTGCGCAGACATCAATACCACACCGCGAAACTGTAGAACGGCATTTCCATAAACTATGAATGCCCTTATGCTATTATTTCGCGCCAACTCAGGCTATTTTGGAGCTAATAAAAAATGAAATTGCGTTCTTTAATCCTCGCATGCACGGCCGCTTTGTTGAGCGCCAGCGCTTTTGCTGATCAGCCGAAATATGCATTGGTCTATGACGCGGGCGGTAAATTTGATCGTTCGTTTAATCAATCTGCTTACGAAGGCGCAGAACGCTTTAAGAAAGATACGGGTTTAGCTTACATTGATGTTCAAGCAGTGAGTAGCGTGCAAGGTGAGCAAGTGATGCGCAACTTGGCACGTAAAGGCGTGAACTTGATTGCAGCAATTGGCTTCACCCACGCACAACAAGTGCAAATGGTCGCGAAAGAGTTTCCAAAGACGAAGTTTGTGATTATTGATGGTTCTGCAAACGGTGCGAACGTTAGTTCAATTCTGTTTAAAGAGCAAGAAGGCTCTTATTTGGTGGGTGTCGCTGCGGGTCTCGCCACTAAGACTAAAAAATTGGGCTTCATCGGTGGTATCGACGTACCTTTGATTCGTGCATTTGCTTGTGGCTACATACAAGGTGCGAAGTCGGTTGATAACAAGATTGAGCTTATTCAAAACATCGTCGGTACAACCGCGAGCGCATGGAATGATCCAGCCAAGGGCAGTGAATTAGCACGTTCACAAATGGAACGTGGCGCTGACGTCATTTTCCCGGCTGCTGGCGGTAGCGGTATGGGCGCTTTACAAGCCACAAAGGAAAAAGGCAAATTAGGTATTGGCGTTGATTCCAACCAAAACTACTTATTTCCAGGGGTGATGTTGACCTCGATGGTCAAGCGCGTCGATAACGCAGTGTATGACAATTTCATGCAGCTTAAAAATGGCACATGGAAAGCCGGCGTCACGAATCTGGGCCTGAAAGAAGGCGGCGTTGATTGGGCTTTGGATAAAGATAACCGCGCAGTCATTTCGGCCGAGATGGAAAAACGCATCAATACCGCAAAACAAGATATTTTGAGTGGCAAGGTTAAAGTCGTCGACCCACGCGAAGCGGGTTCTTGCCCGAAATAATAAACACCTGAAAAAGTTGCCGAATTCGTTCTGGCAACTTTTTTCGCATTTTTGGACCACAATCCGATAAATGGCTTCCCAATCTTGTGGGTCAGTGGGAAGCCTTTTTTTATATTGAATACCATGTCTAACGCTGTAGAATTTCGCCAGATATCAAAGCGCTTCGGGAAAGTCGTCGCCAATGACGCGGTGAGCTTTGCTATCGCCAGTGGCACTATCCATGGTGTCATCGGTGAAAATGGCGCTGGCAAATCGACTTTGATGAGCATTCTGTATGGTTATTACCATGCTGATTCCGGTGACATTCTGATCAACGGTGAAGTGCGTACGATTCGTAATAGTCACGCCGCTATCGAACTTGGCATCGGCATGGTGCATCAGCACTTCATGTTGGTCGATAACATGACCGTGCTCGACAATATTATGCTGGGTATGGAGGGCGGTTTCCGTTTGAAACAGCGTCGCCTACAAATCGCAAAAGAACTGCAACAGCTGTGCCAAGATTACCAGCTCGAATTGAAACTCGATGCCGAGATCCATACGCTTTCAGTCGGTGAACAGCAACGCGTTGAGATTTTGAAACAGCTGTATCGCAATGCCAATATTCTGATTTTAGATGAACCCACCGCGGTCTTAACGCCACAAGAGACCGATGCGCTATTCGCCATTCTCAAAGTTTTTAAGCAACAAGGTAAGACGGTGATTTTGATCACGCACAAATTGCCAGAAATTATGGCGATTACCGATGCCGTCACTGTTATGCGCGCAGGCGGAGTGGTCGCTTCTTTAGAAACCGCAAAGACAGATAAAGAAGAATTGGCTCATAAAATGGTCGGTCGCAATGTCATCACTGAATTGCCTCGCCAAACTTTGCATGCAGGCGACACGATACTAAGCGTGAAGCAGCTCGGTTTGAAAAATGCGCAAGGCGTAAGTCTTTTAAGTGATATCAATTTCGACATCAAAGCTGGGGAAATTGTGGCGATCGCGGGCGTTTCTGGCAATGGCCAATCGGAGTTGTTAGAGATTATCTCTGGCATGTGTCTTGATAAGTCCGAATTCATCACGGGCGCCATCAAATTGGGTGACACCGATATTAGCTATCATAAGCCCGACCCTAAATTGCCTGCCAAATTGCGTCGCTTAGGCTTAGGTCACGTACCCGAAGATCGTTTGCGCGACGGTGTCATCAAAGAGTTCAGCGTTTGGGAAAACATCTTATTAGGCCAGCAAAGCGATCAAATTTATCTCGACAAAAAAGCCAGCATCGCGGCTTGTAATCAATTGTTGGAACAATTTGAAGTACGTCCTTTGGATTCCTCTTTGCGTATTTCTCAGCTGTCCGGTGGCAATCAACAAAAGGTCGTGATGGCGCGCGAAATTGCGGCCAAACCCAAGCTACTGTTGGTTGGACAACCTACACGAGGTGTCGATATCGGCACGATTCAAAGAATACATACAGAATTGTTGGCACTGCGCGATGCCGGTGTTGCCATTCTTTTGGTGTCAGCGGAGCTCGAAGAAATTCGCGCATTGGCTGATCGCATTTTAGTGATGTCAGGTGGACGTATTACAGGCGAATTGAATATCGCCGAATATGACACGACACGCATTGGCTTATTGATGGGCGGTTTACATAAATGAATTCCGATTTACCACGCTGGGCGACCAATATCGCTCTACCCTTATTGAATCTCTTATCGGCCCTGTTTGTGGCCGCTGCAGTGATTTATCTGCTCGGTGAAAATCCGGGAGAAGCCTTAGGCATCTTGATTAAGAGCGCATTAGGTAACGCTGAAGGTTTGGGTTATACCTTGTTTTATACGACAACTTTTGTGTTGACTGGATTGTCGGTGTCCGTGGCAATGCAAGCGGGGCTATTTAATATTGGTAGCGATGGTCAAATGTACCTTGGCGGCTTAGGTTTGACGCTGATGATGCTGCAGTTTGATGCCGTATTGCCTGCTTGGTTGTTAATTCCTTTGGCATTTATCGGTGCTGCGGTTTTTGGTGCGGCTTGGGCATTTTTGCCAGGTTACTTGCAAGCGCGTCGCGGTAGCCATGTGGTTGTTACCACTATCATGTTTAACTTTATTGCTGCGTCGTTGATGAACTTTATCATCATCACTTACTTGATACCGGCGGGTGAGCAAAATCCGGCGAGCCGCATGTTTGCGGAAGCGGCGTGGTTGCCACGCTTGAACGATTGGCTACCAGTATTGGGTGATACGCCATTAAATATCAGTTTCTTAATGGCGGTATTAGGGTTGGTCATTTACGGCTTTGTGGTGTGGCGCACGCGGTGGGGCTATGCCTTACGTGCAGCGGGAAAGAACGCACACGCGGCGCACTACGCAGGCATCTCAATGGCTTCGGTCATTATCATCACCATGATGGCATCGGGTGGCCTTGCGGGTCTCGCGGCACTCAACAGCATTTCTGGCTCCACCCATTATTTGAGTTTGAACTTCACAGCAGGAGCAGGTTTTGTCGGGATTGCGGTGGCCTTGATGGGACGCCAACAACCGATCGGTATTTTCTTGGCAGCCGCACTGTTTGGTATTTTGATGCAAGGCGGATTTGATTTGTCATTTGAAAAACCGAACATTCCACCGGAGACCTTCATTTTTATTCAAGGCATGATCATTCTGTTTTGTGGCGCGATGGAGAACATGTATGCGCCAGCCTTGTCTCGACTCTTGAAACTGAATTGGAGAAAAAATGTTTGAAGATTTACACTTCTCCACGATTTTGATTGCGACGATTCGCAATGCGCCGGTATTGCTATTTGCTGCGTTTGCAGGCGTTTTTGCTGAACGCAGCGGTGTAATTGATCTGGCCTTAGAAGGCAAGATGCTGGCGTCTGCTTTCACTGCCGCTGCTTGCACTTACGCGACTCAAAATCCGTATTGGGGTGTGGCTGCCGGTATCGCGGTATCTTGTTTAATCGCGCTCTTGCAAGCCTATGTCGCCATCAATCAACGCGGTAATCAATTGGTGTTTGGTATTGCAATTAACATTGCTGCTTCCGGACTGACATTTGTGTTGGCGCAGTACTTCTTCCAACTCGGTGGTCGCAGTCCAGACCTAGGGGCTGCTCGATTTTCGTTAATCGAATTCCCATTCATTGAAAGCTGGTCGTCCATTCCGGCATTGAATTGGTTGTTTGGGCAATTCTTGGGGGGGCACACGATCTTAGTTTATCTGGCCTTCGCTCTGATTCCCGTCATTCACTGGGTCATCAACCACAGTCGTTTCGGTTTGCGTTTGCGCGCAGTCGGTGAAAATCCACACGCTGCCGATGCTGCCGGTATCAATGTCGCGCAAACCCGTTATATGGCTTTGTTGGCGGGTGGCGTATTGTGTTCTTTCTCCGGCGCTTATCTGGCCATCGTACAAAGTGGCTTCTTCTTGCGTGACATGTCCGCTGGTAACGGCTTCCTCGCTTTGACCGCACTGGTATTTGGCAACTGGCGTCCATTGCAAACTGCGGCAGGATGTTTGATGTTTGGTTTCTTCGCTGCTTTGCAAATTCAAATGGAAGGCGTGGAGTTCCCTGGCGTAGGACAAATTCCAGGTTCATTGATTCAGATGTTGCCGTATATCGTGACCGTGATTGTATTAGCTGGTGTGATGGCAAAATCGGTCGCGCCAAAAGCGCTCGGTACACCATTTGTGAAGTCGCGCTAATTTAACGAGCGCACTCGCAGATACTTTTTAGATCAGGACCACTATGTCACACAAAGTTATTTTTGATACCGATCCAGGCGTAGATGACGCAATGGCACTGTATTTTGCCTTGGCGCATCCTGAGATCGATGTCGTCGGCATTACCACTACTTTTGGCAATGTCACTGTACAACAAGCGACGACCAATGCGATTTATTTGAGTCGTATCACGGGGCGTGAAATTCCCGTCGCAGGCGGTGGCGCTATGCCACTCATGAAAGCCGCGGGTACACCACCAGGTTTTATCCATGGTGATGATGGCCTTGGTAATTTGCCCCAACGCGCGAATGTCGCTGGAGCTGCAGAAACTTTATCGGCGGCGGAATACATCGTCGATATGGCGCGCAAGCACCCTGGCGAAATCACCATTGTAGCGGTGGGCCCCTTTGTGAATTTAGGCTTAGCTTTAAAACTCGAACCGGCATTGCCAAAACTAATCAAGCAAGTCATTTTGATGGCGGGTACGGTCAATGAACCGGGCAATGTTTCTCCAGTTGCGGAAGCCAATGTTTGGAATGATCCGCATGCGGCCGATTTAGTATTTACGGCGGGCTGGAATTTAGTCATGGTCGGCCTCGATGTCACCCATCGCGTCGTCATGCCATTCACTTACTTCGCGCAATTAGCCGAACAACATCAGCAACATTTGGCGATGACGACTTTACGCCATGCTGCAAATTTCTATTGCGATTTCTATTTGCGCGAGCGTCCAGATCTAGGACACGCCTGCTTCGGCCATGATATTTTGGCCTTTGTGTATTTGGTCGCGCCGGAATTGTTCGCGACACAAGATGGCCGCATTCGTGTTCAGTTGGAAGGCATGGGCAATGGCCAAACCATGATGGATAAACACGGCGGCTTGCATTATGCACAAGCAGGTTGGGAGAAGCACCGACCAGAGACACGCGTCTGCTTGCAAGTGGATGCAGAAAAATGCCTGAGCTTAATCAAACAAACATTAGAAAGCGATTGGCTGCGCGAGCCACTCGTGCTGTAATCCTCGGTCTACCATTTTCGAATAGGGATACCAACAAATGGAACTGGTCGGCGACTAAATTCACGACCCGAATTTGCTGGTTTCCCTGACTCACTCAAGGAATTTATATGTTAATTACACCTGTTGATTTTACGAGCCCAACAGCTGCAAAAGACTTTGCTGAAAGCTTGCACAATACTGGCTTTGGCGTACTGACTAATCATCCATTGTCGCAAGATTTGCTCAACGCGATTTACGCAGAATGGTATGGATTCTTTCAGAGCGATGCCAAACAACAATACGCTTACGACCCGCAGAAATACGATGGCTATTTCTCGCCAACGGTTTCCGAAACTGCCAAAGGTTTCACCAAGCGTGACTTGAAAGAGTTTTATCACGTCTATCCTTGGGGTCGCTATCCAGCAGAAGTCTCGGATAATGCGAGCAACTATTACAAGCAGGCTTCCGATCTTGCGGCAACCTTGCTAAGCTGGGTTGAGCAATGCACACCGGAAGATGTGCGTGCTAAATACTCCATGCCTTTGCCTAAGATGATTGAAGGCAGTGAACAAACTTTACTGCGTGTCTTACACTATCCTCCACTCCGTGGTGATGAAGAACCCGGTGCGGTGCGTGCTGCGGCTCATGGCGATATTAATTTATTGACGATCTTACCAGCAGCAACAGCAGCAGGGTTGCAAGTCGTTGGTAAAGATGGTGAGTGGTATGATGTACCGTGCGATTTCGGCATGTTGATCGTGAATATCGGCGATATGCTGCAAGAAGCATCGGCGGGTTATTATCCTTCGACCGTGCATCGCGTCTTGAATCCGACAGGTGAAGAAGCCAAAAAATCTCGCGTTTCGCTGCCATTGTTCTTGCACCCACGTCCTGATGTCGTGCTATCTGAACGCCATACGGCTGGTTCATATTTGACAGAACGCTTGAACGAACTGCACTCTAAGAATCCATAAAGTCAAAACAATTTGCGAGGGAAGATCATGAAAAAAATAGGCCTAACATTCTCATTCACTCTGATCTCTCTCGTGACGCAAGTCTGGCTGACGACTGCTGTTCTTGCGGCCGAGGCGCCTAGCTCAGCCGTCACATCGGTCTCTGCTGCACAAGCGAAAAAAAATCTGCAAGCGACACGCGCGTACTACCAAGCCCTCATCGCCCCGAATTCAAAACGCGGTGCGGAACTGACGATGTTGATGACGATGTTGCCAAAGGGCGGAGATATTCATCATCATTACACGGGAGCTTTATACGCTGAGGTGTATTTGGACTGGGTTGCCACGCAAGGCTATTGCGTGTACCGCGAAAATAACGCGGCTGCGAAGCAAGAAAAATTCAGAATCGAAGTCAAATCGATTACCGATCCAGATCTCGCAAAAAACTGTTGGAAGCCAGATATGATTCGCAAGGACAATTTGTTCTATCGCGAGTTGTTAATGACGTGGTCTGACCTTGACTTTGAAACCCATACGCACCAGCAACTGCCGCCGGACCAACAGTTTTTCAATACCTTCGGTTATTTTGGCGCTGTCTCCAAGTTCAATACGAATGCGGGTTTGCGTAGTCTCAAAGAGCGTGCACTGGCGGAAAACCAACAATATCTAGAGACGATGTTGAAGAGTGCACCGATCACCGAAAACCCAGAGCTCTCGGCACGTCTCGACGCCATCACCGCAAAAAATAGTCTGGCCACACCATCGGCAAAAGCGATCGATGTCAGTGAATTGCATGCAATCTTGTCTGCATATGCAACTTTTCTCGCGAAAGATAAAGTGGCGCAAGACGCCATCGCTGCCTATGTCGAAGAAGTGAATCAAGATACCAAAGATCTCGACAGTGCCGATTTCGACCTGCGCGTGCAAACCTACGTCTCTCGCAATTCTACGCCCGGCAAAACGTTTGCCGGTCTTTATGCCGCCTTTGCCGCCAGTGAACGCAATTCAAAAATTGTTGGCATTAATATCGTTGGACCCGAGCATGGCTTGATCGCGCTGCGCGACTATCAATTGCATATGCATATGTTCGGCTATCTGAAAACCTTATTCCCGAAAGCGCGTTTAGCGATGCATGCTGGCGAATTGAATTTAGGCTTGGTTGCACCGGAATATTTGCAATCGCATATTCGCGACGCAATTGAAATCGCTGGCGCCGAACGCATCGGCCATGGCGTCGATATCGCCTACGAGAAGGATGCTTTACAGCTGTTGGAGACACTCAAGAAACGCAAGGCTGTGATAGAAATCAATCTGACGAGTAACTCCTTCATCTTAGGGGTGAAAGACAGCAATCACCCTGTCACTTTGTATTTACGACATGGTATTCCTGTGGTAATCAGCAGCGACGACATGGGAGTCTCACGCAATAATTTGAGCAATGAATACATCTTGTTCACCTCGCGTTACCAACCTAGTTACGAGCAACTCAAAAACATCGTCTATAACAGCATTCGCTATTCTTTCTTGTCTGATGCTGATAAACAAAAGCACATCCGTTTGCTTGATCAAAAATTCCTGCAATTTGAGGCGAAGGTGGCGAGCTTGCCTCCATCGTTCAAAAACTAAGTCTCAACAGGTAATTAGTACTGCTGCTGATCGCATCGCGAACGGATCGCACTCAAGGAATCAAATGATTCAAACTGAAAGCCTGCTGTTCAAGGTAATTGTGGTTGTGCCCTTAATTTTGAACTCTGATTCTAGTCGAATCAGGTGCTTGCGTTTTGGCGCCTGATTCAAATTTGAATAAAAGAATCATCTAATTTTGAATTTTTCGGAAGTGTATGGTTCCCGAATGGGTTTTTGCGGTTTGGGAATTCCCGAATACAGATGGTTTTGTTTGGACGCCCACCGCAATCGGAGAAAGTTCAGTTAACTTGGGGGGTAATCCCCCCATTTTTAATGCGGCCGATAAGTAGAGGCTAAGCGGCAAGTGCTAGCTTTTGTTTTGGGGTAATGCCGCCGATCCTAGTATTGGGACGATCATGATTGTAAGTCCATAACCATTTGGTTGCAAAATTCTGAATCTCTTCAAGTGAATCAAATAGGTGATGAGCCAGCCAATCGTAGCGTACGGTTCGGTTGTATCGTTCAATGTAG
>CANHZI010000078.1 GCA_947464955.1 Oxalobacteraceae bacterium | reverse complement strand
TTTTACTAGTTGCGCTGCGAATCGTTTTGTTCGTCAGCAGCAGAGAAACGAGATTATGCAGCCTTTCTAACTTCTCGTCAACCCCCTCCGTTTAATCTTTCTAAACTCCGCTTCGATTTATTTCATTTACATCAATCGAAACTCATAGGGAAATTGACTGGCTTGCCACTCTTTTTCTTGCGCCGCATTTCTGCGGGAGGCGAACTATAGCAAAGTTTTGGGCGGTCACGCAAGTACTCATTTCATGTCAAGAGGAATGCCTCTGTTAAAATACGACTTTGTATTTAATCGCAAGCTTATCTCTCTATGTTACGCATAACTGATCTTCAACTCCCTCTCGACCACGCCGAAGCCGATCTTAAAGAGGCAGTTTTGAAACGCCTGAAAATCAGCGACGCTGAGTTAATTAACTTTACCGTATTTAAGCGCAGCTACGACGCACGCAAAAAATCGGCCATTGTTTTGATTTACACCATCGATGTCGAAGTCAAAGATGACGAGGCGCTCTTACATAAGATTAAAAATATACAAGGTCAAGCGAAAATCGGAAAAACGCCAGACACTAGTTACAAGTTCGTCACCCATGCGAAGGACGGAAATTATCCTCGCCCGGTGGTCATCGGCTTTGGACCTTGCGGTTTGTTCGCAGCTTTGATTTTGGCTCAAATGGGTTTTAAGCCCATCGTATTAGAACGCGGCAAAGCTGTGCGTGAACGCACCAAAGACACTTGGGGCTTATGGCGCAAACGTGAATTACAACCTGAATCCAATGTGCAGTTTGGTGAGGGTGGCGCCGGCACCTTCTCCGACGGTAAGTTGTACAGCCAAGTCAAAGATCCAAAGCACTATGGACGCAAAGTCTTAACGGAGTTTGTCAAAGCTGGCGCACCCGAAGAGATCATGTATGTCAGCAAACCGCATATCGGCACTTTCCGTCTAGTAAAGATGATTGAAGAGATGCGTGCCAATATCATTGAGCTGGGTGGCGAGATTCGATTTCAACAGAAAGTCACTGACTTTGACATCCAAGATGGCGAAGTGCGCGGTTTAACGATCAATGAACAAGAGCATATTGAAGCAGACCACGTCGTGCTTGCCGTTGGACATAGTGCGCGCGACACTTTCCAACTGGTCTACGACAAAGGCATTTACGTTGAAGCTAAACCATTTTCGGTTGGCTTCCGCATCGAACATCCCCAATCGATTATTGACAAGGCTCGCTTTGGTCCGAACGCTGGCAATAAAATTCTCGGCGCTGCGGACTACAAATTGGTCCACCATGCCAAGAACAATCGCTCCGTCTATAGTTTCTGTATGTGCCCTGGCGGAACCGTAGTCGCAGCAACTTCAGAACCGGGTCGCGTCGTCACCAACGGTATGAGTCAGTATTCACGAAACGAACGCAACGCTAACAGTGCAATTGTGGTCGGCATTTCACCGGAAGTAGATTACCCTGGCCACCCACTTGCAGGCATCGACTTCCAGCGCAAACTAGAAAGCAAGGCGTTTGAACTGGGTGGCGGTACTTATAATGCACCGGGCCAGTTGATCGGTGACTTCCTCGCGAATCGTCCTTCGATGGAATTGGGTGAAGTCGTACCATCTTACAAACCAGGAATCACACTCTGCAATTTAGCAGACGTCCTGCCCGCGTTTGCCATCGAGGCGATTCGCGAGGCAATTCCTGAGTTTGATAAACAAATCAAAGGCTTCTCACTGAAAGACGCGATATTGACGGGCGTAGAAACTCGCACTTCATCACCGATTCGTATCAAGCGTAAAGATGATGACATGCAAAGCCTCAATACGCGCGGGTTGTTTCCCGCTGGTGAAGGCGCGGGATATGCGGGCGGGATTTTGTCAGCAGCAATCGACGGCATCAAAGTCGCGGAAGCACTTGCACTCAGTTTGCAACGCAAGTATTCATAACTCAAACTAAAGACTAGAGAAATAAAAAAGGGCTGAAATATTCAGCCCTTACTTCTGCACAAGAAGTCTCGCACTCAAGCATTACTGCATTAGTTAACCAACTCTTCCAACCCTGCTGATAGCTCTGCAATCGGTGGCATCTCTTCCAAAATAACTTGATTCGTTAAACCAATCTTCGCCACTACATCAGATGGTATCGTCGCTTCCAACTCTTCTTTGGAATATTTATTTTCCTCAGCACGTGAACGCCATACTGCCAAGTGAACCACACCAGACATGACGTCGAAATGTTCTTTTTCGAGCGGCTCAGGATAACCCTTAATCACCGTGCTGAAGTTATCGGGGAAGCGCCAACGGCGCGCCAACTCAGAACCCACATCAGAGAAGTTATACCCGAACGATGTTTGTTCAACACTCAAGCGACGAGAATCCAAAGCACCAGCTATCTTATCGATTTGCAGCGTTTGCTCCGGCATGGCGGCATGCATCACCAACTGTCCGATCGCATGCATCAAACCCACCGTGAAAGCGAAATCGGAATTACCACCAATCTTCTTAGCAATCCATTTGGCGATCACCGCAGTATGCATACTATGGCGCCAGAACTGTTTTAAATCGACGCCAGGCATAGCTTTAAAGCCACCGGTTAAACCACTACTAATAACCAGGGTACGTACCGTCATGAAGCCCAACATCAAAACAGCGTCATCCACAGTACCGATGCTACGAGACGAATGATAATAAGATGAATTTGCCAGGCGCAATAACTTTGCACTCAAGACTTGGTCGGCCGCGAGCTTACGCGCAATATCATCAATGGAAACATTATCGTTGTTAAAACTATCGATTACCTCTTGAACCACTTTAGGAATGGTGGGTAATGCATTTTGCTGCTGGAAAAGTGTATCGAAATTCATAAAAAAATCCCCCTTTTATTACAGCATCAAATACGACCGCTGCGGTCATACGAAGTATTAGGTACTCTTTTGCATCGAACGATAATGAAGCGAACTGTCTCAAAACCATGTTCGTAAGGAAATCATACTACGTTCGATGCTTTAGGGGAATATTTTCATTTGCACTACGACAACCAAAAAACGACAGAGTTTAAAATTAGTTTAAATTCTGTTGCCAGCCTATCGCTAATCACTCATCTTTTGCGCCTTCGATACCTAATTCCTGAATTTTTCGGCTAATCGTATTACGACCTATGCCAAGGCGAATAGCGGCATCATTTTTTCGTCCGTGCGTATGCTTCAGTGCAGCACGAATCAACACTGATTCGAAGTCACGGCTCATCGCATTCATGATTTCAGGGATATCGTCCTGCAGCATTTCACTGGCTTTCAGCTCTAACAGCTCACTCCAGCTAATGCCCTCAATCGGCGCACGATTCGATCCATCATTGTGCATTGCACCTTGGGCGTGCGGCGAGCCTGCATGCGAGTTTGGACTGAGTTCTGAAGGCAAATCAACGACTTCGACCACCTGACCTGGCGCCATGACGGTGATCCAATTGCATAAATTTTCAAGTTGCCGCACGTTGCCGGGGAAATCGAGTCCAGAAATGAAGCTCAAAGCTTGGTCAGACAGACGTTTTGCGTCAACACCTAGTTGTTTCGCACTTTGCAGTAGAAAATGCTTCGCCAACAGTGGAATATCCTCACGGCGCTCGCGCAAACTTGGTACACGCAAGCGAATTACATTTAAACGATGAAATAAGTCCTCACGAAATACACCTTCCTTAACACGCTCTTCAAGATTTTGATGGGTCGCAGCAATCAAACGTACATTCGCTTTGAGCGGCTGATGTCCGCCGACACGATAAAAATGACCATCCGACAAAACCCTCAATAAACGCGTTTGCAAATCGAAGGGCATATCGCCAATTTCATCAAGAAATAAAGTCCCGCCTTCAGCTTGCTCAAACCGCCCTCGACGTGCGGACTGTGCTCCGGTAAAAGCGCCACGCTCATGGCCAAACAATTCTGACTCGAGCAAATCTTTCGGAATCGCTGCTGTATTGAGAGCGATAAAAGGTTGATTCACACGCGGACTGTGCTTATGAAGCGCACGCGCCACTAGTTCTTTGCCACTACCAGATTCACCGGTAATAAGCACGGTCACACTCGACTGCGACAGACGACCGATCGCACGAAATACTTCCTGCATTGCCGCCGCGTGTCCAAGAATTTCAGTTTCCACATCCTGGATTTGCTCAACAGTGGTTTCGCGCTCACTCTCTTCCAAAGCACGTCGAATCAACTCAACCGCTTTCGACAAATCAAATGGTTTTGCTAGGTATTCAAACGCTCCGCCTTTGAATGCCGCCACAGCCGAATCAAGATCAGAAAACGCGGTCATGATAATCACAGGCAGACTAGGTAGACGCAATTTTACTGTCTGTAGCAAATCAAGGCCCGAAGCCCCATTCATGCGTATATCGGAAACCAATACTTGCGGCAACTCGCCATCTTCATCGAGTGCCTGCATGACTTCGTCTGGCTGTCGAAAACTTCGTGTGACTAAACCTTCGCGAGCTAAAGCTTTCTCAAGCACCCAGCGAATTGAATCATCATCATCCACAATCCAGATTGTTTTTTTCATTGTTCTTTGTGTTCCGTACAATCAAATCAAAAGAAGTTCCCAACTCTTACTACGCATATGCCATTACATATTCAAGGTAATGGAATTAAGATCCGAAAATCTGTACAGCCTGGCCGACTCTCGCAGTCGATCACACCAGCGTGTTGCGTAATAAAAGCCTGCGCCAAGGTAAGACCCAGTCCACTTCCACCGTCGCGACCAGATACCAGAGGATAGAAAATCCGATCGCGAATATCCGCAGGAATACCAGGTCCGTTATCAATGATATGCAAATCTAATGCCAGCCTATAACGCACCTTGGCCAAAGTCACCTGACGCACCACTCGCGTCTTAAAAATAATTTCAGCATCGCCTTCCGCCATACGCATGACCAAAGCTTGTGCCGCGTTGTGGGCAATATTCAAGACCACTTGGATCAACTGCTGCTGATCTCCGCGGAACTCAGGAATAGAAAGATCATAGTCACGCTTGATATTCAGGCCTTTAGGAAACTCAGCGACAATCAGGCTTCGAACCCGTTCACAAACTTCATGAATATTTACATCGGCTATCACCTGAGGTAAGCGATTGGGGGCCAACAAGCGATCAACGAGGACTTGCAAGCGATCGGCCTCTTTAATAATGACTTGCGTGTATTCGCGTAATTCCTTTGCCCGACGCTCTGAGATATCCTGCTCCGGCAACTCTAGCTCCAGCAATTGTGCCGCGCCGCGTATGCCACCCAAAGGATTTTTGATCTCATGCGCCAAATTGCGAATCAGCTCTTTGTTTTCCTTGTTCTGATCGTGCATACGTTCTTCACGATCGAGCTTCAATTGTTGGACGTTCTCACGTAATTCAATGAGCACTGGTGTATCGGGCAAATCAAGTGAGGTGACGATACTGTGCACGTGCAGAGGGTCGCGACCGCTTCGCTCCAAAATGAGGTCTTGGCGTTTTTCGGCGAATTCATGGGCTAGCGCTTGTTGAAAGCCATCAAACAATTCATCGCTATTGAGGAAGAGATCATGCAGAGAGGCATTGAGCAAAAGCTTACTCGGGCGTTCAAGTAAATTCTCCGCAGCGGGATTAGCATAGACGATGCGAGCTTGCGCATCGAGCACGATCACCGAGGACGCCAACAACTCTAAACCAGAAAATTGATTCATTAATTGCGTCAATCAAAGAAACCATTGAAAAATTCAGCACACGCAAACCGAAACAGGCATAAAAAAAGGCCGCGCTAGCGACCTTTTGCGAGAATACTGATCAGCATTCTATTTTAGGTTACTGATTTCGCGCTTGAGTGCTTCTATATTTTTTTCTGAACGGGCGATATCGTTTTTCAGATTATTCACACGCTCTACGTACTGAGTAGGTTGTCGCTCGTCGGCACGACGCTCGACATCACCACCGTTATATTCCTTCTTTAAGGCCGCTAATTTTTGCTCTTCGCCTTTTAGCTCATCCATCAAAATCTGTTTGCGATCCGAATCACGTGAACGCTGTGTCGCATCATCTACCTTTGGGAAACTTGCGGGAGTACTTGTGACTGGTGGTTTAGCGGCCGCCCTCTTTACCGATGCTGGTACTGGTACCACATTCACATGCGGCAGCTCAACCAACTTACAGCCCTTTACATTCCCCGTATTCTTATATTCTTTCTTCCCATTCGCATCGATACAAAGATACACATCAGACTGCGCGAACGCAGGCACAGCAACGACGGCAAACAATCCAAATACAGTCAAGAAGTGCTTCATGGTGGGCATTTAGTAATGAATAACAAGCTAAGTGTAAGACATGCCGCCATTATGCACAATTCTTCAACATTCTGCTGAAAGAAAAAAGCGGGGTAATCCCCGCTTTTTCATACCATTACAGAGAGTAGTACATGTCGAACTCAGCTGGGTGCGTCGTCATACGCATACGCTGAACGTCTTGCATCTTCAACTCGATGTAAGCATCGATCATGCTGTCGCTGAACACACCGCCGCGTGTCAAGAATTCACGATCTTTGTCCAAGGCTTCCAATGCTTGTTCCAAAGAATGGCAGACTGTTGGGATCAATGCATCTTCTTCTGGTGGCAAATGGTACAAATCTTTAGACGCCGCTTCACCTGGGTGAATCTTGTTTTGTACGCCGTCCAAACCAGCCATCATCAATGCAGCGAAGCACAAATATGGGTTCGCTAATGGATCTGGGAAACGCGCTTCAACGCGACGTGCTTTTGGATTTGCTACGTATGGAATACGGATAGAAGCAGAACGGTTTTTAGCAGAGTAAGCCAATTTCACTGGAGCTTCGTAGCCTGGAACCAAACGTTTGTACGAGTTTGTACCTGGGTTAGTAATCGCATTCAATGCACGTGCATGCTTGATGATACCGCCGATGTAGTACAAAGCGAATTCAGACAAACCTGCATAGCCGTCGCCTGCGAACAAGTTTTTGCCATCTTTCCAGATCGATTGGTGAACGTGCATACCAGAACCATTATCGCCAACGATAGGTTTTGGCATGAAAGTCGCTGTTTTGCCGTAGGTGTGAGCCACGTTCCAAACAACGTATTTCAAGTTTTGAGTCCAGTCAGCGCGCTCTACCAAAGTAGAGAATTTCGTACCAATTTCGTTTTGACCAGCGCCAGCAACTTCGTGGTGATGCACTTCAACTGGGATACCCAAAGATTCCAAGATCAAGCACATTTCAGAGCGCATATCTTGGAAGCTGTCGACTGGTGGCACTGGGAAATAACCGCCTTTTACCGTTGGACGGTGACCAGAATTGCCACCTTCCAATTTTTCACCAGTTGTCCAAGATGCCTCATCAGAATCGATTTTAACGAAGCAACCAGACATGTCGATTTTCCAGCGAACGCTGTCAAAAATGAAGAATTCTGGCTCTGGACCGAAGTAGGCTGTGTCACCAATACCAGAAGATTTCAAATAGGCTTCTGCGCGTTTCGCGATAGAACGTGGATCGCGGTCATAACCTTTACCATCGGCTGGTTCGATCACGTCACATTGCATGAACAATGTCGTTTCTTCCATGAATGGATCGATGTTTGCTGTATTTGGATCTGGCATCAACAACATGTCAGAGGCTTCAATACCTTTCCAACCAGCGATCGAAGAGCCATCAAACGCGTGACCAGATTCGAATTTGTCCATGTTAAATTGAGAAACAGGTACAGTTACATGCTGCTCTTTACCACGGGTATCAGCAAAACGGAAATCAACGAATTTAACTTCGTTGTCTTTAGCCATTTTTAGGACGTCTGCTGGTGTCATTGCCATTTGAAGCTCCTCAAATCAATCAAAAATTTAGTTAAAACCTGCCTGAAGACTGCTCAATAATCATTTCCCTAACGCAAGAAACAACATTAGCACGGCTACGCACTAATTCAATGCATTTTTCGGAAAATTTTCTTTCCCGTTCGTATTAGCAGAAAGCGTGCCATGTTTAGGTGTAAAGTCGCAAGGAAATCGACCGTGCTAAGTACTTGTTTTTATGCGACTTTCCCTTTTAACCTCATTTTTTGCATAAAAATTAAAAATATGCAAAGCATCTTTTTGGTGCGAAACGGCAACGACGCACCATATTAGTGCAACATTTCACCCTAAACAAGTGCAGTGCAAAAAACCTAGCACAATAGAAACACAGGTTTGCTGGCATTGCAGCCACCAGCAGTTCAGCTCACCGATAGCATGTCGCAATTAGAGAAATAATTTGCAATCACAAAACTGATGAATGGATCAAGCAGATACCTTACTGATATTATCTAGTAGACAAACAATAAGACCGAGACGAGAACCATATGATCCCCATCATCCCTATCAACGAAGCACGTCAACGTAAGCGTCAACATAGCAAAGGTCGACAAACCGAGCCGCAGGCCCTTCGCGAGGTGCAACAACTATTGGGGAATACTTCGCGTCAAAAAGACCTGTTGATCGAACACTTGCACAAAATTAACGATCACTTTGGCCATTTAGCTGTACAGCACCTCGTCGCCCTCGCCCAAGAAATGCGCTTGGCGCAGACCGAGGTATTTGAAGTCGCTAGTTTCTACCACCACTTCGATATTCGCTTTGAAGAAGACTCACAAGAGAAAGTACGCAAGTTACGCGTGTGCGATGGCCTCTCATGCCAGATGAGCGGTGCTCATGATCTAATTTCAAAACTGAACTTGCACTTCCAAAGCAAGGAAGTGCAAGTCGAGAGAGTTCCTTGCATAGGACGCTGTGAAGAAGCTCCGGCAGCCTGTCTGGGTCAACACGAAATTCCGAAGGCAAATTTTGAAGCTCTGGTTGCCAAAGTCGAGCAGGGACAAGACACGCCGAGACAAGAGAATTACATCGATTTCGAACAATACCGAGCCAATCAAGGTTATCAAATTTTGAAGGACTGCCATTCGGGCAAGGTCGACAAAGAGAGCCTATTCAAATTAATGGAAGATTCTGGATTGCGCGGGCTAGGTGGTGCAGGATTCCCAGCCGGCAGGAAATGGCGGCTCGTGGCTGCAGAACCAGGGCCGCGTCTAATGGCGGTCAATATTGATGAAGGTGAGCCTGGTACATTTAAGGATCGCACCTATCTCGAGCGTGATCCTAATCGTTTTCTGGAAGGCATGTTGATCGCTGCATGGGTCGTTGGTATTGCGGAGATTTACATTTACCTTCGCGACGAATATCACGCCTGTCGCCAGCTGTTGGAAACCGAATTAGAGAAACTTCGCCTTTCACCACCTGTTCCAGAAATACCGAGTATTCAACTCAGACGCGGCGCCGGTGCTTACATTTGCGGCGAAGAATCGGCAATGATTGAGTCGATAGAAGGCAAACGTGGGCTTCCACGGCTTCGACCGCCTTACGTCGCACAAGTTGGCCTATTTGGTCGCCCGACCCTAGAACACAATTTCGAAACTTTATATTGGGTACCAAGCCTAATTCAGAATGGTGCGGATTGGTTCAAACAACATGGTCGCAACGGTCGTCAAGGCTTACGTTCATTTTCGGTATCCGGCCGCGTCAATAAACCTGGCGTTCACCTTGCGCCTGCCGGCATTTCGGTAAGGGAGCTAATCGACGAATTTGCTGGTGGCATGCAAGACGGGCATGAGCTTTACGCCTATCTGCCGGGCGGTGCATCGGGAGGCATTTTGCCAGCAAGCTTAGCGCACGTGCCACTCGATTTTGATACCCTCCAAGCTTACGGGTGTTTTATTGGTTCGGCCGCAGTCGTGATCTTATCCCAGCAGGATAGTGCGGTGATGGCGGCGCGCAATACCATGAACTTCTTCAAGCACGAATCATGCGGACAATGCACGCCATGCCGAGCCGGTACAGAAAAGGCAGCAGAACTAATCGCGCATGAACAATGGGATCTCGAATTATTAAGCGATCTATCAGCTGTCATGCGTGATGCTTCCATCTGTGGACTTGGGCAAGCGGCGCCGAATCCTATTGACTGCGTTATCAAATACTTCCCGCACGAATTAGCCAATCAGGAGTCAAGATAATGACTACGATGAATAAAACGGTGAGCGTACAACTGAATGGTCAACGTCTTGAATGTACTCCTGGCGAAAGTATTTTGACGGTTGCTAAACGCGTTGGGGTCGAGATTCCACATCTCTGTTTTAAAGAAGGTTTAGCAACTGCCGGGAATTGCCGCGCTTGTGTCGTTGAAATTCAAGGTGAACGAACTCTTGCACCCTCTTGCTGTCGCACAGTTTCAGAGAATATGGTGATTGACAGCGCCAGCCCGCGTGCAGAGCGAGCGCAAAAACTCGTGCTTGAGCTGTTACAAACCGATGCTCGTAACGAAATGCGCGAAGAGAAGAACGAACTCACAACGTGGTCGAGAAAGATGGGCGTCACAAGCTCTCGCTTTCCTGCCCGAACAACTGTCAACAAAGATCAATCGCATCCCGCGATTCAGGTCAATCTCGATGCATGCATCTTATGTACACGATGCGTTCGCGCCTGCCGAGAAACCCAAGTCAATGATGTCATTGGATTGGCGTTCCGTGGTTCACATGCGCAAATTGTGTTTGATATGAAGAGCGACATGGGGGACTCGACTTGCGTAGCCTGCGGCGAATGTGTGCAGGCCTGCCCTACGGGAGCACTACTACCTGCAAACCCAATTGCGCAGCAAATTCCGGAAAAAACAGTCGATTCTGTTTGCCCTTATTGCGGCGTTGGCTGTCAACTCAGTTATCAAGTTAAAGACAATACGATCATTGGTGTTGAAGGGCGCGATGGACCAGCGAATCACCAACGTCTATGCGTTAAAGGTCGCTATGGTTTTGACTACGCTCAGCATCCTCAGCGTTTGCGTACACCATTGATTCGTCGTGCAGATGCGCCCAAACGTTCGGACATGCAAATGGATCCCGAACACATCATGGAGATTTTCCGCGAGGCGACTTGGGAAGAAGCTCTCGCGCTTGCTGCAGGCAAATTAAAATCCTTGCGCGACACTCATGGCAAAGCTTGTCTGGCTGGTTTCGGCTCCGCAAAAGGGAGTAATGAGGAAGCCTACCTCTTCCAAAAATTGGTTCGCACGGGTTTTGGAACCAACAACGTCGATCACTGTACGCGTTTATGCCACGCTTCATCAGTCGCCGCTTTACTTGAAGGTATAGGTTCTGGCGCGGTATCCAACCCAGTGATGGATGTGGATAAAGCCGAAGTGATCATCGTCATTGGTGCCAATCCTACGGTGAACCACCCAGTTGGCGCAACATGGATCAAGAATGCTGTGAAGAACGGGGCGAAGTTGATCGTCTGCGACCCACGCCGTTCAGACATGGCAAGACTCGCGCATCGCTTCTTGCAATTTCATCCGGATACCGACGTTGCGATGCTGAATGCGATGATGCATGTGATCATCGAAGAAGACCTGATTGACCACGAGTTCATCAAGAATCGTACAACAGGATTCGAAGCGATCAAAGAGAACGTTAGAGCGTACACGCCGGAAGCCATGGCACCGATCTGCGGTATCCCTGCTGATACCCTGCGCGAAGTGGCACGTCTATATGCCACGTCGAAAGGTTCAATGATTTTATGGGGGATGGGTGTTTCACAACATATCCATGGCACTGACAATGTGCGCTGCCTCATCGCTTTAGCACTTATGACAGGACAAGTTGGTAAGCCCGGTGCAGGTTTACATCCATTACGCGGACAAAACAATGTACAAGGGGCATCTGATGCGGGATTAATTCCGATGATGTTCCCAGATTACCAACGTGTTATTACCCCTGGTGTGACCGCGAAGTTCGAGCAAGCATGGAAACTCGCACCAGGCACACTCGACACCAAACCTGGACTGACGGTGGTCGAGGTGATGCATGCAATTCAGCACGGTGATATTCGTGGTATGTACATCATGGGTGAGAATCCTGCGATGTCTGACCCTGACGTCAATCACGCACGAGATTCACTCTCCAAACTCGAACACTTGGTGGTGCAAGATATCTTCTTCACTGAAACTGCCTACTATGCCGATGTCATTTTGCCGGCGTCTGCATTCCCAGAAAAAACCGGTAGCTTCACCAATACCGATCGCACGGTACAACTAGGTCGCCAAGCAATCGATCCACCCGGTGACGCCAAACAAGATTTGTGGATTATCCAACAGATGGCACAAGGTCTCGGTATTGATTGGCATTATCAGCACGTCTCCGAGGTCTTTGAAGAAATGCGCCACACGATGCCGAGCATTGCAGGCATTAGTTGGAAACGTCTGGAAAACGAAGGTGCAGTCACTTACCCCTGCCTACATGAAGAAGACATGGGCCAAGCGGTGGTCTTCACAGAGACTTTCCCGACTGCAGACGGACGTGCAAAGTTTGTTCCTGCAGAATTAATCCATGCAGCAGAAAAACCTGATGCAGAATACCCAATGGTCTTGATCACAGGCCGCCAATTGGAGCATTGGCACACTGGCAGTATGACGCGTCGCGCGACAGTGCTTGATGCGATTGAACCCGATCCTATCGCCTCAATTCATGCGGATGATCTGGCAAAGCTCGGTGGCAAAGCTGGGGATTTGATCACACTAGAATCACGGCGCGGCAAAGTCTCATTGTATGCAAGGATCGACAATAGTTCGCCACGCGGTGCTGTATTCGTTCCCTTCTGCTATTATGAAGCAGCGATTAACCGCTTAACCAATGCGGCACTTGACCCATTTGGCAAGATCCCTGAATTTAAATATTGCGCAATCAAAATGAGTCTCGGTGGGACCGCACCTGTACAGACTAGCTTTGGCGGAGGCCAAGCAATTTTGAAACGCGAATCCTCAGTAAAGGAAACAATATGAGCCATACCATTTTAGAGAAAGCACGCCAACTCGGCATAGACCAATCACTCCCTTATGCAGGTGCACTCTCATCCGAAGATGCATATACTTTACTGCAAGAAAATGTTGACGTAATGCTGGTCGATGTACGAACCAACGCAGAACGAGATTGGGTTGGTCGCGTCTTGATCAAGGAAACACAGCATCATGCTGTGCAATGGAGCCTCTACCCTGGTGGCACACCCAACCCAGAATTTATGCTTCAACTGAATGCAGCCATCCCCAACAAAGACACCGTGATTGTCTTTTTATGCCGTTCAGGTGTGCGCTCTCGCCACGCAGCTAAGCTAGCCAGTGAAAATGGCTATACGGCCTGCTTCGATATCTTGCAAGGATTTGAGGGTGATAAAGATCATCATGGACACCGTAAAACAGTGGGCGGCTGGTGTAGCGCGGACCTTCCATGGTTAGGTGCCTGATCTTCGGTGAAGACTCGGCATTCAGATGTAGATTCAAACTCAAGTAAGAATTTCTTGAACAGCAAAATTGCTAGGAAATCTGTGGCTACTCACTTCTCTCGACAGTTGAAACCTATATCGACCAGCCTACTTTTCGCGCTTTTAGGTGTGCTGCAATCGAGCGCCAACGCTGAAGATCTGAAAGCAGCATGCGCAGCCAACCGGCCACCATATTGCTTCGTTGCGAATGGCCAATTTAAGGGAATCGAAGTACGTTTGCTGACTGAAATAATGTCGCAGGCTGGCCATACACTTCAATTTCAAGACATTCCAAAGAACCGCCTAACTGCCGCACTCAAACGAAAAGAGGTTGACGTCATCGCTACAGTTCAAAGTAATGGCGACAATGATCTCTTCTTTAGTGCACCCTATTTAGATTTTCAGAATCTTGTCATCAGCAAAGAACGGCATAAAATTGCATTGAACAAGCTGCTCGATCTGAAAATGCATAGCTTCATTATCTGGCAGGGCGGTTGGAAAAATCTTGGCGTCGAATTTGAAGAAGCTTTTAAACCAGATCCACAGGGCCGTTTTCGACCAAATTATTTTGAGGCTTTCAACCAACAAAACCAAAACAAAATGTTTTGGGCAGATCGGGTTCAGCTGATTGTGATCGACCGACGAATCTTTGAATATCATCGGCTATCGCTGAGCACAGAATTTAACACCGCCGAACCGATCACCTATCACGACATCATTAAATCAAAAACTTCCTACGCCGTTGCATTCCATCGACAAGATTGCCAGAAGCAATTCGATGAAGGCTTAAGAAAACTGCGCGCTAGCGGAGAATATTTGACTATCGTCGAAGCGAATTACCAAACGAAATAGTTTGCGTGTAATTCGTAGAACACTTGAAAATTACCAAAACAATCTGCCGTTAGCGCTGGGAAACTTGTAGCTGAAGCATGCTTAGTGGCAGCCTCAAACTTACTCCTTAATTCCTTCAACACTAAAATAGAAGGTGACTTCGTCGCTGACAAAGGGTGTAAAGCGCCCGAGATCGAAGTCACTTCTCAAGACTTTAGCACTGCCATTCGCACCGCAGGCGCTCTTTAAATACAATGGCATGAAGCGACAGTTGAACTGGCTCAATTCGATACGAATCTGCTTGGTAATCCCCTTAATCGTCAATTCACCTTCCATCGCCACTACTTTCTTGTTATCGTCGAAAATAAGGGCGCTAGACTTGAAACTGATTTTAGGGTGGTTCGCGGTATCAAAAAATCTCGAGGAACGTAAGGCTGTATCAAACACTGTACTTCCTGTACTGACCGAGTTTGCATCTATCTCTATCGATACATTCCCACTACGATTCTCAAAATCAATTTCAATCTGGCCGCTGTTGCGATCAAATCGTCCCCGTTGCAGGGACAAACCCCAATGGCTGTATTCAAAGTAAGCGTAGGTGTGTTCCGGATCAATCTTATAACGGTCGCCTGCGTGTGCTTGAGCAGAAGCAAGGCATCCGAAACCCAATAGTGCAAGAAAGAAACACAATCGATGAAGATTTTCAAACATGGGTGCCTCTTTTCACTCGCAATCAAGAAAACATGCTCAGACGATGCAGCAGAGCAATGTATCACGCGATATTTATAGTTAAAAAGTTTATGCAGAAACACAAGTCAATCGAACTAGCGCCGTAGAAAGCGCAATTCAACCCAAATTTCCTGCCGTTTATCCCAAAGTGATTGCTTGATTTTCGACGCTCGAGCACACTACGCGTGAATCAATTGTACGTGAAAGTCTCAAGCTGAAGTACACATTGTTTCAACCTCCCTTTTTCGTCATCTCGACTCAAGTCGCGATGACGATTTTTTTTGTGCTTTTGGTAATGGCTTTTGAGGACTGTTCTATCTGTGGTCGTCGACAATCGCAAGCCAAGGCTGATCGCAATGTTGGCACAAAGTCGATCGCAAACACCAATGCGATAGTCGGATCACGTGAAGCGACTTGTTCGGTTATGTATAAGGCAGATACTTAGCCACTTGCTCAGCGTTTTTGTCTGAGAAAACGTACAAGCAGATCGCCGAAATTCGCTATGTTCTTATTACTTATAATGTCCAAGGTGTCGTTGGCGGTATGCCACTCGGCCAAATTTGTCCAATCAATGATATGAACAAAAGGAACACCGATCTGAGCAAAAGGTAGATGATCATCCTCGATCAAAATATTGACCGCCGCGATCTTTACCGAAGCTTTTTGGGTCAAGATTTTTTGTGCAAGCTGTGGGTTAGACCCTTGAGTAATGAATAAATTCTGATCTTTATGACCGATCATATCAATAATCAATAGTCCCTTGATTGGTAGACCTTTGTACGCGATGCCGTCAAATTGGCGTTCTAAAGTCGCGGCAAAGGCACGCGAACCATGGATATTATCTTTCACGCCAAGCAAACGTTCGCCATCATTCCAATCGGCAAGAGTCGCCTCTTCGCCATCGAAGAAAGCTAAACCAATTGTGCAATCGAGAAAACGACCGCCTTCTGCATTCGCTGTGCGATTTTTCTCTTCACTCTTACGAATACTCGAAACCACACGCGCCAATTCCAACATCGCCGCCGTCGATGAGCCACCATCGTTCGCACCAACAAATCTCATGTTCGCGTAATACTTTGTGTCATAGTGACCGCCGACCATAATCAAACAACGGTCACTTCCTTTCAGCTGAGCGATAATATTTTCGCCCTCAACTTCTTTGACGGCATTCGCTTTCTTGTCTTTGCCACCTAACCTCTCAGCAGCAACATTCGGGATTTTGGTCTTAAACTTTTGAATCTGTGCATCCCACCCCTCTTTGCTAAGCGTTGCTTTGAGTTCTTGGGTGTACTTCTTTTGTTCTGCGCTAGCCATGGGGTGAGGTGCTCGCACAAAGCGCTTCATGGCCTGCTCGATTTTCTCAACATTGAAGTTTGCAGTATCTTGTTCGGCCTCAAGCGCCATGACAGGAGCCATCAATGCTGTTGTCACACACGCCAAGCCAAAGAACTTTTTCACAAATACTGCTGCCATACAAACTCCTCGAGGACAAAAGCAAGAAAAGCCAAAATTGGAACAAACTGTAAATAAAAACAATACTACTATAAGTCGTTTACACCTAATCAGGTTTCGTTTTGTAACATTGCACAATTTCTTAGGTTCACCGTTCTTTCCGGCAAATGAAATTGCTATCTATGCCGTTTCTTTCCAGCTCTAACATTGATGTGAAACCTAGTCATCGGTTAGTAGCATCCTTAAACTGAAAACTGCAAACGATGGAGGTTAGCGTAGGCGGACTCCTTGGCCAATAGCTCCGCATGTGTCCCTATCTCGACAATTTTACCGTCGACCAAAACCACGATGCGACTTGCACGTTCTATGGTGGATAGTCGATGTGCGATCACCAAGGTTGTGCGGCCTTGCATGAGTTCATCTAGCGCCGCTTGCACTGCACGTTCCGATTCACTATCAAGCGCTGATGTCGCTTCATCCAAGATCAAGATCGGTGCATTTTTGTAGATCGCTCGAGCAATTGCCAAACGTTGGCGTTGTCCACCCGAGAGGCGCATGCCATTGTCGCCGATTGTTGTATTCGATCCTTCTGACATTTCATTAATGACTTCACGTAGATGTGCAGAGTCGATCGCATACTCAATGCGCGCCTGATCTGGTGCAGGATCACCATAAGCAATATTGGCAGCGATGGTATCGTCGAATAGCACGACATTCTGGCTCACCATGGCAATTTGCTGACGTAGGCTCTTCAAAGATATCGCCGTCAAAGAAACACCATCAAGTAAAATTTCCCCGTGATCTGGCTCGTAAAAACGCGGCACCAAATTTACCAGCGAAGTCTTCCCGCCCCCTGACATGCCGACTAAAGCGATCGTTTCGCCCGCGGCGATATCCAAATCGATGTTGCTCAAGGCTGGCTGCTCTTGCCCTGGATAAGTGAAGCCAAGTGCACGGAAACTCAGTTGTCCACGAGCGCGCCCTTCTATAACTCGCCCAGTTGCCACCTCTGCTTCCGTATCGACCATACCGAACACCGATTCCGCTGCAGCCATGCCACGCTGGATAGGGCCATTCAAATCGGCCAATCGTTTGAGTGGCGTCAATAACATCATCATCGCTGTAATGAAGGTAACAAAATCTCCAACCGTGGTCGCATCTTTGCGCGCTTGTGCCAAAGCCAGCATGATCACGATAGCGACAGCGATCGACGCCAAAATCTGGGTCAGAGGTGTAGTAAAAGAGACCGCTACAGTACTCTTCATGGTAAAGCTACCAAGCTTGCGATTTTTCTCTTCGAATCGTTTTTGCTCGTAGTCTTGTCCACCAAAAATACGAATCACTTGATGCGCCCGAGTCGACTCTTCGATCACTTGGGTAAGTTCACCGTTCACTTCCAATGATTGCTGATTCAATTTACGCAAGCGCTTACTAACCCCACGCACAAGAAGCGTCATACCCGGAATCAAAATAATCGTGACCAAGGTCAGCTTCCAATTCAGCCACACCAGATAAGCCATGAGGGCAATAACGGTCAATGAATCTCGGAACAAAGTGGTGATTGAGACTTTAATCATCTCAACGATTTGCTGTGCTTCGAACATAATCGTATTGATGATTCGACCGCTACTTTCAGAATGATAAAAACCAACGGGAACATGCAACAATTTGGCGAATATTTTGGCCCGTAATTCATTGAGTAAATTAACGGTAATACGACTCATCAAATAGCTAGTAGTAAATGTGCAGAACCCACGCACTACGAAAATACCAATCAAGCCTGCAGGCACGTACCAAAGAGGGAAATGCATACGCTCACCTTGGAAACCATGATCCAAAAGCTTACCTAAACCCCACGGCAACGCGAGCTCAGTCAATGCTGTGCCCGACATGGTAATAATGGTCCAAAATAAATAAAGGCCGTACTTCGATACCGAAGTCCATAACCTTTTCACAATCGAGCTCTTAATTTTTGCCATATGATTTCTAGTTTCCTTGTGTCTGGCTGCGGTCATCCGCTGCGAGAGGAATCGCCAGCAAAATCATCATCGCCAAACCGAATAAAGCATCACGCAGAATCGCATTGAAAGCGCCTGCAAACATCATACTGATGGTCAGCACACATAAGGGCATTGCCCACGGTGAGTGCCGTCTAGCCATCTGAAACGCCAACAGCAATTGTTGCCCCCAAAGTGCCAACAGAGCGAATAAGCCCAAAACACCAAGTTCACACCAGTACAATAAATACTCATTATGTGGGGTGGTCATCTTTTCGCTCATCATGCCACGCGCTTTTTCCTGATACAAATTTAACCACTGCCCAATACCATGCCCAAGGAGTGGACGTTGCTCGATCAACTGCCATGTGTTTTGATAAATCTCTAAGCGCATTCCATCCTCGCTAACGCTGCCCTGCTTTCCAAAATCGCGCACTTGTTGAACCGTGCAGATACTGCGATTTTTGAAAATCTCCAAGCCATTCATCCGATGTACATCCTGCATTTCCTTCGCCAAACAAGTCACTGGTTTCGGTGCTGTCGCAGCGAAATACAAGCCTCCGCCTGCGCAGGCCAAGATTACAGAGGCAAGCGCGAGCTGCCATCGCTGAAAACTAAAATTGCGACATAAGAAAACGCTCAAAAGCAAAAAAAACAAAAGCGCGGCGGTACGTGACTTGCTAAACAAAATGAGTGCAGAAAGCACATAGACAAAAGCAAGCAGTCTCCAAAGCAGATGAGTGCGATGGACCGACCAATCATGCAACATCCAAGCAGCTGCTACTGCCAACAGCAAACCTAACAAAATCGATTTATTGCCCTGATAAATGATGTAACTTCGAAATAAAGTATTTTCGGGCAGTAGTCCCCAATTTGCAGCGTAAAACAAAGTCGATGCAATCAACGCGCCAATAAAGAAATTGCGCACTGCCTTTTCTTGCCACACACCAGCGCCGACCACAATCATCGGCAACAACAGCCAGTAAGTTTGATAATGGAAGAAATGGCTCCAATATTCCTTATCAGTCGGCGGATTTGTTATCAAGGAAAATCCACACACCAAACTCAGTGCAAGTGTTGGCATCAACATCGGATGGTGACGTAACAATTGCCATTTGTGTTTGAAGTCTGCAGAGATGACGAATGTCACAAAAAAACAAAGCAAACCCAAATACATGAAGCCAACAGGAAAAAAAAGCGTCAGCGGTAAAAAGGCTAACACTTCTTGCGGCAATCGCTTCTTAAAATCAACTTGCATCGATCTGGGTTTCCCTTCGTGCTGATAAGCTTGGACTAGGCGTATTCGATTTTGACGTTCGAGGGCTGCAACCAATCACCTAGCTTCTTACGCAATTGATCGTCCGGATTTACGCGCCACGCATCCGACAAATACAATTCGGCAGATGCTAGCTTGTTTGTATAGTTAATCAGAACAGGACAGCCTTCCTGATTCAAATGTTCACGCAAAATCTCGGCGAGCTTCTTAGTATCTGCAGTGGCGTCGAGTTTGACGCGCAAACCCTGCGAAAACTGGACACGGGCGCGGCCAATGTCCATCACCTTTTCTGCAGTAATGCGCAAGCCGCCATTAAAGCGATCTTCCGAAACCTTACCTAGCACAGCCAGGAATTCATCTTCTTTAAAGACCGATTTAAATTCTTCGGCAAGTTCGCCATAGACAGTGACTTCAACTACCGCAGTACCATCGTCAAGTGTCACGATTAATAAGCGACCACGTTGTGTCATTTGTGAACGCAAGCCAGAAATCACACCACCAATTAAACGTAAATCACGTGATGGTTCCAGTTTCGCCAAGGTCGTCTTAATAAACTGGCGTACTTCTGGCGCATAGGCATCGAATAAGTGTCCAGACAAATAAAAACCTAAGGCCTGTTTTTCTTCGAGCAAGCGTTGGCGATCGCTCCAATGTTCCGCCTTCACATATTCTGGTGGCGGAATCATATCGTCATCGTCACCAAACAAACTAACTTGATTAGCTGAGGCTTCGGCTTGTTCTGCCACCTCCATCGCAAAATCTACGCTCGCCAATAACACTGCACGATCTTGTCCTAGGCAATCCATCGCGCCAGCACGAATCAAGGATTCTATTGTGCGGCGATTGACCTGACGTTTGTCTACACGCTTACAGAAATCGAATAGGTCGGTGAAGGGACCACCTTCACGACGAGCGTTGACGATACTCTCGATAGCGTTTTGACCCGAGCCTTTGACCGCACCCATACCATAGCGAATTTGCGTCGCTTTCTTGCCGATTTCTCCGACAGGAACGAAACGATAATCTGACTGATTGATGTCAGGTGGCAGCATCTTGAGCTTACAGACATCAATCGCATCTTCGACCAAGATTTTCACTTTGTCGGTGTCATCCATAGCCAGCGACATATTGGCTGCCATAAACGCGGCAGGATGATGTGCTTTCAAATACGCAGTGTGATAGGACAGCAAAGCATAAGCGGCAGCATGCGATTTATTAAAACCGTAGCCCGCAAACTTCTCCATCAAGTCGAAAATCTCGTCGGCTTTTTCTTGTGAGAGACCATCTTTCGCTGCACCATCGCGGAAAATTTGACGATGCTCTGCCATCTCTTCGGCTTTTTTCTTACCCATCGCACGACGCAATAAGTCAGCGCCGCCGAGTGAGTAACCACCGACCACCTGCGCCATCTGCATAACCTGTTCCTGATACACCATAATGCCGTAGGTCTCGGACAAAATGCCCTCGGTACGCGGGTCAGGATAATCAAATTTTTCGCCGTGCTTACGCTTACAGAAGTCAGGAATCAGATCCATAGGACCTGGGCGATACAGCGCCACCAGCGCAATAATGTCTTCAAAACGATCAGGGCGCGCGTCTTTCAACATGCCCTGCATACCGCGACTTTCCAGCTGGAAGACAGCGACTGTTTTCGCCTTCGTCAATAATTCGTAAGATGCGCGATCGTCTAGTGGCAGCTTCGACAAATCAAAATCTTTCATCGCCGGATCGAGCATTTTGATATAGCGCACGGCGCGATCCAAGATCGTTAAAGTGGTCAAACCCAAAAAGTCGAACTTGACCAGACCAACTGCTTCAACGTCGTCTTTATCGTATTGCGACACCACGCCCGAGTCACCACCTTGGGTGTACAAAGGACAGAAATCCGTGAGCTTACCTGGTGCGATCAACACACCACCTGCATGCATACCGATATTGCGTGTGATGCCTTCAACCTGCTGCGCTAAATCGAGCAAGGTTTTCACCTCCTCCTCGTTCTCCTGACGCTCGGCCAACAAAGGCTCTTCGACAATCGCTTCCGCAATCGTCACTTGTTTGCCAGGTTTAAATGGAATAAGTTTAGAAACCCCATCACAAAACATATAGCCAAAGTCGAGCACGCGCCCAACGTCACGAATCGCTCCTTTTGCCGCCATAGTACCGAAGGTCGCAATTTGCGACACCGCCTCCTTACCGTAGCGATCTTTCACATACTGAATTACGCGATCACGACCTTCCTGACAGAAGTCAATATCAAAGTCGGGCATGGAAACGCGTTCTGGATTCAAGAAACGTTCGAACAGCAAGTTATACTGAAGTGGATCAAGATCGGTAATCAGCAATGAATACGCGACCAACGAGCCCGCACCAGAACCACGGCCTGGTCCAACCGGTACCCCATTATTTTTTGCCCATTGAATAAAGTCAGCAACGATCAAGAAGTAGCCTGGGAAACCCATCTTGATGATGGTATCGGTTTCGAATTTCAAACGCGCTTCGTAACGTTCGCGGTTTTTTGCGCGCTTTTCAGGATCAGGAAATAAATTCTCTAAACGATACTCCAAGCCCTTCTTCGCTTCATGCACCAAGAAGTCATTCAAGCTCATACCGTCCGGTGTAGGGAAGTCAGGCAGTTTCGGCTTACCGAGCTCTAACTTTAAGTTGCAACGTTTTGCAATCTCGACCGAGTTCGTCAGCGCGCCAGGCAAATCTTTAAAAAGCTCGACCATTTCTTCGCGCGACTTGAAGCATTGTTGGTCATTGAACTTACGCACACGGCGACCATTCGCTAACATTTCACCTTCAGCGATACAGGTACGCGCTTCATGTGCCGTAAAATCGTCTTTACTCAAAAATTGGATGGGGTGGGTTGCCACCACAGGCAAACCCAAACGATGCGCCAATTTCACCGCCTGCTTCACATGGTTCTCCATGTTCGGCTGTCCGGCACGTTGAATTTCGATATAAAAATGCTCGGGAAAAATACTGGCCCAACGTTGAGCACAACGTTCAGCTAATTCGAAGTTGCCGTTATCGATAGCAATGCCGACATCGCCGAAATGGGCACCAGACAAAGCAATTAAGCCTTGCTCCGTGTCGCTTTCAAAGAGTTCTTGCAGCCATTCGAAACGGATTTCCGCGCGACCACGGTGCTGATTTTCTAGCCATGCACGCGCCAGCAATTCGCATAAACGCAAATACCCATGGCGAGACTTCACTAACAACAGCAAACGAGAGGGTTTATCGCGATCGGTATCGTTGGTGATCCATACATCGCATCCCGCAATCGGCTTGATTGCTTTACCACGCGCAGTCTTATAGAACTTTACCAAGCCAAACAGGTTGCCAAGATCAGTCAAGGCCAAGGCCGGTTGTTTATCTTTC
>CANHZI010000077.1 GCA_947464955.1 Oxalobacteraceae bacterium | reverse complement strand
TATCTGACATCGCTGCTTTTACAACCAGCTCACTACGCAACAGCAAAGCCAAATATTCTCTGTTTACACCATGAGGCTTTAAGGGAATGATCTCAGTCGAACACCTCCCAGCTCTGTCTGGAATGGCCACTTTGTTCAAATACGGTCGTAATTTTCCGTATAGAACGTGGCTATCATCAAAAGCAAAAGTTGTGCTTTTTCCTTCGGCGGAGCTTGTTTCATACGAGAGTATGTGGCCTGTGCCTGCAGCGATCTGCTCAAGGCCAAGATATGGGCGAATTGTGGCCTCTGAAGATTCCGGTGGAACGATAACTCGATCTGGAATTGCTATGTCGCCAAGAATGACCGTTTTCAAAATCATATCCCAAATAATTTCGTCTTAGCACCCAGCATCACTTGCGCCGGCGCACCCAAACCGCGCAATGCTTTTAAGCCTCCAGCCAGCTTGATCTCCGGCACTTCCCACAAGTTCTGACTTTCTAACGCATCGGTGCCACCTTGGGCGAACTGGTGACCCAGTCCCTTGAGTACAATGGCGGCTTTGTCGTTCATGCCGTCAAACCAGCTCTGGTTATTGATGATGAAAAGCTCGCCACGTTCGGGGCGCTTGAGTGCTCGGGCGTGGTAGCCATGATGCCCAAAAAAATCGTACAGGTCAAAGTCGTTCATCTGGTCCATCTCTCTAATTACTTCTGGGCTAAAGTTATCGCCCAATAGGTGGTCTATCAGTTGTCGGCGTTTTTGCGCCTCGATCCAAAGTGCGCGGAATTCATCGAGGTTGTGCGCTTCGGATACCACGCGCTGGATCACCTCGCGGCGGTATTCATCCACAGGAATTGGTGTGTCACGACCGTCACGACGGCTCAGGATGAAGCGGCCTTGTGCGGTGATGACAACGGATTGCCCACCGATTTCAGCAATAATCGGGCCATCATCACTGCCACCTCCGCCGTCGCCGTCATCGTCACCACCAACCTTGCCACCACCACCGGGACGCGGCGGCTTGGTGATGAAGTCGGTACCGAACAGTTTGGTAACGTCTGTGTAATCATAGAGCCAGAATTTGTACTTTTGGGTCTCTTCGTGAATACGCGTGCCGCGCCCGACCATCTGATAGAACTTGATAGGCGATTGCAGGTAGCGAAAGAAGACAACGGCGTTTAGGCGCTCGATGTCTACACCCGCCTCCAGCAAGTCTACGGTGCAGGCAATGAAGGCACGTTCACTTGAACCACGCATGGGTTCGATCATGTCGGAGCCATTGTTGGGGCCGCCCATACACTTGAAGGCGTAGTGATCCTTTCGTTCTTTACCTTGCCCCTTACACCAATTTACATACAGATTGTTCATCTGCTGAACCACTCGGTCGGCATGGATTTCGCGGGTGCAGAAGATGATGACTTTTTGTTCTGGCCCGCCGTTGTCACACAGCAGCTTGAACAAGTCTTGGCACATCTTTGGTGTGCGTAGCTCGATGAACAGCTCATCATCGAAGTCTTTGCCCGTGTATTCGTTTTTGGTTAGGTCTTCAGCGGTCAGCGGCAAGCCGGTTTTAATGTCTTTGACACCCGCTTTGAGAATTTCTTCTTTGGTGAAGGTAGCGTTGTCGATGCTGGCCTTGCGTTTGACGATTTCGCAGGCAGCGAGGTAGCCGTCTTCCTGCGCCTGAATCAGGTTGTATTCGTAGACAGGCTCGCCAAAATATTTACGGTTATTGGCGGTGATATCTTGGTCTTGTTTGGCTTCGGGGCTAGGTTTCTCGGGCTCGTCCAATTTGCGCGGCGTGGCAGTGAGGCCAATGTGGATGGCATTTGAGTTACGCCGAAGCACTTCCGACCAGCGCCCCCAAGCCGATCGGTGGCACTCGTCTATGATGATGACGCTGAACGCATCTTCGCCATAGTGGTCGGTGAGGAAGCTAGCGAACCCTTCATCATCATCGAGACCAAGAGTCTGGTAGGTGGCAATATGGATGCGAGCGTTCTGCGCCGAGTTGCCGCCCTTTTCTGTACGAACAATGCGGGCGTTATCACCAAACGCGGCTTTAAGCTTGGCGTATGCCTGCTCGCGCAATTCATCGCGGTCGCACAGAAACAGCGCGGGCTTGGGTAGTTGCCCAGCTTGACTCATACGCCAGAGGAGATTGGTCGCGATGATTGTTTTGCCTGCGCCGGTGGCCAATGTCAGTAACACACGGGGCGGGACGCCTGCTTCCTGGTCGACGAGAATTTTCTCGAAGGCGGCGCGGATCGCTGCATCTTGGTAATAGCGGGAGATAGCCCATGCCGGGCTGTCAGCTTGAAACAGCATTGCTGCCTCGGGGCGTGCCAAGTTGATTCCAGCGTCCTTCGCGTAGCGAGCGCTTAGGTCAGCATGAGGCGGGAAGTTGATGAATGGATGTGGACCACCTTGTAGGCTGGTAACGCAATCAAATTCACCATACTTGTGTCCATTGGTTGAGAAAACATATTTCACGTCGAAGCGTTCGCAATCAGCATAACCCTTAGCCTGCTGCATGCCTTTGAGCGGGTCTTCGCTTTCTTTTTTTGCTTCGAGTACGGCAACTGGCAGTGCCTTAGGCATTTCGCCCACCTGCACGCAAAGCAAATAGTCAGTGCGGCCGGGGCCTTTTCGACGCCGACCCTTCGGACCGCTGGGTTCAACAGGGGCGGGAGTCAGAATAGTTTCGAGCGTGATGCGAGCACGGCTGGTGTAACCTTTTTCGCGTAAGACTGGATCAATCAGGTGGTAACGAGTATCTGCTTCGTTCATGCTCATTGATTCACTCCATGACGTTGTTCTGTTGGTTCATCATTTGCGCCACCTGCACGCACCCATTCATCAACCTCAGACAGCTTGAACTTCCACAACCGTCCGATTTTGTGCGCAGGAAGGTTTTTATGGTCTCGCCAGCGATATACCGTGTCTTTCACGACACCCAAGTGCTGTGCAACCTGTTCGGCTGTAACCCATGGTTCTGCGTTCATTTTATAAATGCTCGATTATTGAGGATCAAAGTTGTCTTAAATAGCTTGCAGTCTATCGAAGTCAAGTGGAATAGGCAAATTAATAGTTTGTCATTCGAAGGAGATAAGAATTCAAACTGAATTTAATAAAATGAAATTTTTATAACGAAAAGTGCTGGATTCATATTTTTCGTATTCGGAGCTTCTTAAGTGTGTATGCGTTCAGTTGTTTATGGAAGGGCAAATAGTCGGGGATTGGGGGCGAGTGCGTCGCGAAATCGGAAATTGACTGAACACGAGAACTACCTGTTTCGGAACATAAAACGCCAACCTGCGCGATGTGGTGTGTGGTAGTTTATTTCTGGATTAATACGTTCACTCATTAGTTAGATTTTCTGTATTTGTAGGCATTGGTTGAATGTTAAGTTTGGGTAGGATTTGGCTAAATCATTTAGCAGAGAGAGCCGCGATCAGCGAACGAGAAATAAGGAGTGAAATACATTTAAAAACTAATTTTTAAATTAAAAATGTTGTTTTTAAATTTTAAATTATGCTTTTAATTTTAATTGTCTGGTAATATCTGAATCCTATACAACTAAAAGGAGCTGTTGATGAAGTCTATTAGCAACGTAAAATTTGACAAGGAAAGCCCATGGTCAGAGATATCCCTGCGTTTTTGCCGTTTCCATGACTTACCTTTCGGATCCGAGCTCAAAATCATTTATACCAGTAACCCTAAATACGTGAAGGGACGCATTCAACGTAACAACACCGTCTATAGTCGCAAAAAATTTTCGAAAAAAACGCATAACCGAGCAGCTGATTCCGAAAATATACGCACACTAATTGACGAATACTTGTTGCCAAATGTTGATCTGAAATTAAAAGAGATCGGGGCTGAAATTGGCGCATTTTCACCCGAAGGTGAGAGGTTGGATACAAAAACCAGCATTCGTACATGGAGGTCGATGTCTCCAAAACTAACTGAAGATGAAATTGAGATTGAAAACTTGCGAGATCAAGAAATTAATGAAATTGCAAAATCTACAGAAATTTTTATAAAAAACCTCTCCGAATTTCGATGGGATCCTGAAGACACTGTGCTTCAGGGAGTATTACGTGGGCTAATAAATTCATATACCAGAAATGTTGTGAGAGATGCCTTTCAAACGGAATTTTGAGGGAGTCAATGTTCTTAAGAGGAGTGAAATCTGTAAATAAAAGCTCCTCTAAATTCGGAGTTGATCCATTAAACAGGTAAGGTGGCCAGAAGAAAGTTCGGCGTAAAACTCTTGTTCGGCGAAATGTTGCAACCGCATTCATTCGGTTTACAGCCATTAACTATCGAAAAGCCACCATTATCGATAGTCAGCGACGGCTAACAATAATGGTGTTATTGCTTTTTTTTGCTCAAAAATATGTAACTTGAGTCCTATTAATGCGCAGATAGTATTGATGCGACTCGCTGAAAATTTTCGAATGTCGCAATTGTCCTGCGCTCACGACACATGAATTCATAATGTTGCGGCCAAATACTTGGATCGGCTAGATGCTTCGCAATATCAAGTGCAGAGTTTCCCCGTGCATCTGTATGGCTGCACAAGTGATGTGCCTCTGAGACTAGCGACTCGACGATTTTCGGTTGTCCAAATTTAACGGCAGTATGAAGTGCTGATTGATTTTCGTCTGCGTATATATTCGCAACTTCAGGATCGTTACTTAATATGGCCTCGACACATTCAAGCGAATTTGAAGCGATGGCTGCATGTAACGCTGTCCTTCCCATGAAATCTTGCAGTCTTAAATCAGCATTTTCCTTTAGTAACGCTTCGAGAATAACGATGTCTCCATGGTTCGCCGCGAGCATGGTTGGTGTTTGTTGCTTGAAATCAGGCATATTGACCAGCTTAGGCCAAGTGCTAATCAATAAGCATATTGCTTTTCTCCAATTAGAAATTAGCGTTTCCATTTCGCGTGTCTCATTTACTTCCGTAAAAGAGTTTGAAATATGAAATTTCTTCTCTATTTCAAAAAGCATCTTTTGCCATGCTATTAGCGCTGTATTGCCGCGAACCTCTCTAAATTTCTTGTCCTTCAGTTGTGAATTTTTCTTGAACCAGTTGCGTAAGCCGTCAAAATTTTCTTCAAAAATAAATGGCATCGTCCCTTTGATGAACGTCTCACCCAATTCTTTCGACAATGGTGTTACGCTAGTTTCATTCGGATAGGGACGATAAAGCGATTCCCAAAAATAAGTGGACATAGCGCATGCCGTATCCTCGATTGTGATATCTTCTTCCGCACCTTCTAAATCACCGTATGCCAAAACATTTCTGAAATAATATTCATAATTGTTGAGGTCGAATTTTGTTGGCGGCTGTTCCACCACTAGCGCGAAACCGTCACGCGCAACTTCTCCCCGTAATGATCCGAATCCATTCTTTTTACAAGCTTCAAGGGCTTCCTTAAAAAGACGACGTGCATTTTCAAAATCGTTGAAGGCTAGATGGTGTTTGGCTTCATATTGCAAAATACCGGCGAGCCATGCGTTTAATGCTGGATTTTCTTTCGCCTCTATCAGTAGTGATTCAACTTTTTTCTTTGCGTCTTTATCTCGGTATTTGCGATCATCGTTATTCAAAAGATGACTAAGCTCGATGAAGGTAGCCCCCATTTTTTCACTGGGAGTTTGCGCTAACTCTCGCATACGGTTTGCCGCCATTTGACGAATTTTGAAGCTATGTTGATCATCTTGAGCCAGCTGATTAGCAACCCAAAAGCTGTCAATATTTTGTAGTGTGCGCCAAGGTGAATGAGATCGCAGTTTTTGTGAACATTCTTTCACGGTGTCATATTCTTTTTGTTCTGCGTCTAATTTTGCTAAATTACGTGCGGCGATTAATTTCGCTGATTCGATATCATTTCCGATATGGTCATCGAGTGGCTTTCCTTGATATTCGTTAGGGAATAAATGATTTAACCTATCTGCCAAAATATTGAGTAACTTGGGTCGCAATGATGGCACGACAGATAGAAAGACTCCGTATTTGTCCCAAGGGGGAATCTTACTTTCGAAATATGCATCTTGAATCTGCGGATCAGCGCTCTGTTTATATGCATCTACTGTAAGGTTGTAACTCACTTTAAATAGCTCAAATAGCTGTAGAACTTTATTTTTGGAAATGTCTGCACAGGTTTTATCGAAGTCACTTTCAAGTAAGAATTTACCTAAGCGGAAATATCCATCCTGAACTGCACGCGCCACAAGGAATCTTTGGTATATCGTTTGCGGTGTGGGAACGCCATAGCGGGTAGCGATCAATTCCACGAAGTTATGTTTCTCATCCTCATCCGCTACACCATTTAGAATGTTTTCAATGCGGTTGGGTTGTGACATTGGAATTTGCTCACGTAACAGAGACGCTGAAAGGTTTTTATGTTTAATAAATTGGAGTGTAGATTGAAACTGTTCTTCTTTAGTTGATTCCGTATCAAGCTTAAATGCACCTTTGAAATCAAGTGCTCCTATATTGGAAAAATATAGACTGATGTTTCCTAAACGTGGAACCGCACCATTAGCCCAATTTAAGAGGATTTTTTTAATAGATTCAAGTTCGACACCAACACTGATTGATTTCTCTGCTGCATTTATTTTGCCAGCCAATCCTTCAGCAAGTTCATTGATGCTTTGTCCTGATAAATCCAATAGCCAATCAAGAACTTGAGGAACAGGCAAGCGTAATTCTTTCTTGTTATTTCTCTCGATGACCTCTGGCAGATACCAAAATTTTCCACCAGGCATTCCATCATCCATAGCTTGACATAGGCTCCAAAATGCAACGGTGTGGCCTAAGTAAGGCGCATATAAATATGCCGCCATATTCCAGACTATTTGCTGCATGCTTGCTTCATGGGTCCAAACTGAACGCTCAATAGAATTGTTAATGCTTAGTAAGTGGCGTAAGTTAACGGACGCATCATCCTTTGCCTGCTCATCCATATTTAACGCTGTGAATATTTCACTTACAAGTTCAGAAATGATTCTTTGATGCGTTTCGAGCGGTCGTTCAAAACCTATTAGTTCATTTTTTTTCGCTGGTGCGCTCAGGCCAAGGCTTTGATGAACTTCTAGAAGTAGTTGCTCAGTTGAGGGGATTGTCGCCATTTTGTAATACCTATAAAGAATGATAGAGAGCGAATGATCCTATTCGCAACGATCGAAGTCACTGAAGCTTGTTTGCTACCCCTTCAATGTTTTGGCTGTAATGCATTAAAGAAGGGGTAGGAAGGAAGCTTCATTTTTTCTATTAATGGAAATTTGTACATTAGGGTTTTTAATTTCAAGGAACCCCAATATGTACGAGCCGCGACAAATCAATGAGCTAGTCATCAACTGGCATGTGACAGAAGCATGCAACTATTCATGCAGTTATTGCTATGCGCACTGGAATAAATCTGACATTCGAGGTGAAATTATTCATGAGGAGACTCGATCACAAAAACTGATTGAAATGCTATATGGCTTCTTTTGCGCAAAAAACAAGGGAAATTTACTTCAAAGTCGTCTTCAGTGGGCTAGTGTTAGATTGAATATCGCTGGCGGAGAGCCATTGCTGTATGAACAAAAAGTCTTGCGAGTTATTCGAGTTGCTCGTGATCTTGGAATGAATGTTTCTATTATCACAAACGGAAGTAGGTTGACTAAGCCTTTGATCGAGGCAATAGCGCCTGACATTTCGCTATTGGGTATAAGCCTTGATTCTAGCAATAACCAAACCAACCGAAAAATAGGTCGTATCGACAAGAAGGGATTGTTGCTCCGAGCACAAAGTGTTGAAGAGATTTTGGTAATGGGTAGGCAAATTAACCCCCAAATGCGGTTAAAGGTGAACACAGTTGTCAATAGTTTGAATGCCTGCGAGGATATGTCCTGTCTTATCCAGACTTTACAACCAGAGCGATGGAAAGTCTTACGGATGCTTCCTGTGCTAAACAATGAATTGGCAATTTCGGACGTTGAATTCAATAGCTTTGTTGATCGTCATCTGGCCTTAAAGAACGTGATGTGCATTGAAGATAATAGTGACATGACTGAGTCATACATTATGGTCGATCCTTATGGGAGGTTTTTTCAAAATAAGCAAAGCCGAAACGGATCAGGTTATTTTTACAGTGAACCGATATTATCTAAGGGTATTGAGGCAGCATTTTCCCAGCTTACTTTTTCGACCGAAAAATTTATTGGTCGTTATGAGCGGATAAGCGAAGAGGTACTCGTATGAAATACAGTGCCAACAAGGAAATAAACGTTATCGTGCAAAAACTGATTCGCCAAGGGTGGTTCTTTTACTGGGGCGCTAAACATGGACGAATAAGGCACCCCATTGGCCGACCTGTACTGACGGTGCCAAAGACACCAAGTGATAATAGGGCATCATTGAATTTTTCACGAGACGTAAATCGGATTTTGACTGGTGCCAGACGTGCTTAGTTTTGATCTAGACCTATGAGCACCTCAAACACGTGCGAGGAAGTTATTAAAGTGGATCGTGTACAGAAGGTTGCGGTTCTAATGAGTGTGAAAAGGAAGGGCATGATTAAGAGCCTTCTCTAATCGTGGTGTGTCTGAGATAGTCTAAAGCAGATGAATTTGCCAACAGTGTCACCATTTTCCGATAGGCTGCGGTATTACTTCGAGCGATTGTCCTTCGTCAACTTTGATAGTCTTTTTTAGCGGCGTGATCAAGATACAACCGTTATCAAGAAGGCGCACTCCAACGTAGGTGCCGGACTTTAATCCAGCTTCTTCTGCGACAGACTTCGATAACCGAAGACCCAATGAATTACCCCATTTGCTGATAGTTGGCATGTTTTCTCCTAATTAAAAATGTATAGCCATTGTGTATCAGCTAAATTGGCTTGGATCTTAGAGTGGCGAATCAATCGAATCAGTTTGTCTAGCTGTGCAATACTGAGAATGGAGCCACAATGGGTCTCTACCTTTCGAGTAAACCCATCGAGGTATTTGACAGCCTGCCTAGGGTGGAGAGCGCTTCTTACTCTTGCCACCAAAAATTGAAGAGATCAGGTGCTGACCGGAGTTCGTCTGGTAGTTCTGCTGCCAGTTGCGGTTGTAAAATCCGATGTAGGCCATGTGCTAAATGGATATGATGAGAAAACGCGACATCTACACAATACCCTTTGGCGGTCATATATTGCTTGAAGCGGTTAGATGTACCACTTCGGCTGTTAATTTGCTTGCCTCGCGCTCCACCAGTGAAGAAGAAACGAGCGGCCTCCACAAACGCTGGATTAGTCGAGATAACTAGGTCTGGTTGCAGAACCTTTGTTTTGAATTCGGACGATAGGCCATAGTCCTCATAACGCTTTACTACCTGTTCGTCGATCAATGACGTGTTGGCCCAAGCTGCGACTGTGCTCAGGTCTGCTGATTGCAGCTCTCGCTTGTCGAAAATCAACTCTATGCGTAAGTGATTAGCGCATTCAGCTCGCAATAAATTCCAGATTTCTTCAGACACATGAATTGGTTTCTCCTTGAATTTGTCGAATGGATCGTATGCTCTGCATACTCTGCTGTTTTTGTTTAAACCAATTCCGGTCGTCCCAGCCCTGTCGTGAGTTGCCCCGTTGTAGAAATGTCGATTAGGAAATTTAGCCATGAACATCGCGTTCAGGCGTTCCAATGCTTCTCGTTTGTCAATGGAGTCATTTAGTGCATGGTGACGTGTTATTTCTGTGCGTTCTATAGCGATCGCGTCCATAGAATCCGGCAGCACAATACCCCCTATGCTCTTAAGATCAGCTGCGATAATCTTAATGATAGCTTCGATCTGAACGATTTCTTTCTTAAAAACCCATGCGTTGTGCCCGAAAAAAGTCTTAGTCACGCCCCCTGAGCAAAGTATGGATTGCTCCTTCAAGCTGCAATGAAACATCCATCGACATTGATGCTTCCCGATTGGCAGCGAAAAGTTAATGAGTTCGTCTTTCAGTCTGGGTACGCTCTTGCGTGTTACAGGAATATTGAGCTCATCGAGATTTGACGTGAGTGTGGGAGTATCGATTTCTACACCCTTAATACGGTATTTGAGATTGTCCATGGCGAAACCTTGAGTAAAGACGATTTATTGTGCAACTCCCTTTCCGATCCCGTACTTTTCACGCGGAAATGGGTTGCTCAGTGGTGTATCTAATTGGTGGCGTTAGCAACTTGATGGCGTTTTGCTGACGTAAGCAGTAAATAGCGCCACTCCCATTATTTTTGTCGCTGTTAAACCCTGAAATATCGTTGCATCGTCGCGCATGCTAGCCAAGTGCAACGATGCAACTTGATCATCCCGCAGTGGGGCATGACTCTATATCATCATCCATGGCTGCACGTAGCTTCGCGAGGTGGCGGCTGATCGTCGACTTGTCAACCCCGAATTTGTGTCCGATCTGCGCGTATGACATGCCATTCTCATGCATGTTCAGCCATTCGGCATCATGGGTGGAGGCTTGAAAACCAGCGGGTGCTACTTCGAACTGCAACGCATTGTCTTCAACCCAGATGGCGTATTCAAAAATTTTGCGCAACTCTGGCAGATTGTCGCGTAGCTTTGTATGTTGTACGGAAAAGCGAGTGTCTTCGCGATCAGCGCTGCTTGGCATGGGCGAAAGAAGTATCGAGTAATCTAGTAAATCCTCATGCGCGCTGCTACCCCTTTGCTGTCCGTTCTTCCCCGCGTGGTGGATCAATAAAACGGCAACACCGGCAAGCCGCTTTGCTATAAGCCAAGCTTTAATACATGACCATGCGTTGCTATCTTCCCGGCCACCAGTGGTCCAAGCTGAAAGATTATCTATAACAATGAGAGAAACCCCCTCTGGGATGAGGGCATCGATTTGTTTTTGGCCATCAATTGTGTCGAGTGAGCCGATCTCCGTACTCATGCAATCACGGCTGATGATGATTAGATTCTCTTCAGCTGCGGCTCTGGACTCAATGTCTTGGTTTCGTGAATGAATTAGGGATAGCCGTTCTTTCAGGCTAGCGATTCGCATTTCACCATCAAGAATGGCAACCTGAACACAGGCGCCAACCCCCCATGGTTCTAATGGTTTGCCGCCAGCGACGGAATATGCAATAAGCATTGCGAGCCATGATTTTCCACTTCCCCGCATTCCTGCGAGCATGCCTATCGATTTTGCTAGAATCATTGCCCCTAGGAGTTCGGTATCGATCGGAAAAACAATCTCTAGCATTTTTCCCAAGCGGATAGCACCTCGCCGGATTTTATTAAAGTCATTTTTGTTCATGAAATTTTAAAAGTAAGTTGTCATTGATCATGGGATATAGTTTTCGTGATCAGTAAGGAATTTCTGCTCTGATGTTTTACGAATTCCCGGATGAATTGGTTTGGTTCCGTGACTCGACAAGTAAAGTTACGAATGCCTTCATACTCACAGGATTTTCGCTTTGAGATGCGTACAAACGCGCAGCGATCCATGCATCGATTTCATTAGCACTGAACCCAATAGCTCTCTTGCCAATTGAAAAAGCAGGAGGGAATTCTCCTTTGGCAATATCGAGATAGGACGTTGAAGACCCTCTGCCGGTTTTTGCTCTTAATTGGCTGCGTCGCAAAATCTGATCACTCGATAGAGCACGGATTTTTCTCACAATTTCTCTTAAATCTTGGCAAACGGGGCCTTCGTTGCTTGCCGCAGATTGTATGTGGAATGGGTGGGTATCTCTATTGCCTTTCATTGCTGACTCCTTTCGTCTATGTGAAAAGGATAGGATAGCGAGGGCGACGAGCAATGAGGACTCCCCCGAGTGCTTCAGGGGGAGTTATTTTTTTCTGGAAAGGACTTTGCCCGATAGAACGGGGGAGGCTAGGTTAGCTGAGACGATAACGTTTTAGTAAACGCCATTGGTCTTCGTCTAGAGGGTCTGGGATATCTAGTGGCGAGATTGGTTCAAGGTGCCTAAAGTAATATGGAACTTCTGGCGATACGTCTTTCAAATAGACGCGCTTCTCTGAAGAACTGTGTGGAACTTTTACTCTTTGCCGAAACTCATAGAATGCTCGAGCCAATCGCTCGACTTCGTCTGCATCGGCATTGCAAATGAAGTCCAATAAAATACTTGGTGTCCATGCACTGGATTGCTTCGTCAATGTCGCTATTGCAGCCCAGTAGTGAGCAGAGTCGACATTAAATTTCCATTGTTCTTGCATCGATTTCAAACTACCAAAGCGAGTTGGGTAGCAAGTCTTCAGTAGCCATGTCGCCTTACTCAGACTTGGCGTGTCACACCGATTACGATCATACATCTGCTGATAAACGTATAGAGATGAGCCGACTTCAAATGATTTTGCTCCTCGGTTTAGACCTTGATGCAGAATTTCCGTATTATCAAAGCCGATGTGGTAAGCCGGGTTGGTGCGATCTAGGGCAGTGTGCCATGGGGTTTCCCGGTGCCTTTCCGCATAAATCCTGAGTAAACGGCTGAATGAGTCTCGTTTTTCGCGGAACATGCGGAAGGCTTGAGTTTCATAGCCATTCTCATAGGCGAACGGCAATTTTCCTGACTTGCCCTCGGGTTTCCCTAGGCGATATGTCACGGCTTCCTGCAGCTTAATAGGAGAGTGCTCAAACTCACTATCTTCGTCGAATAAAAGGTCGGTGAGCATTGAGTGTAAATATATTCGGTCTTTGTAGCTCTTCCTGTATTCAGGGATGGTATTCAAATGGGCGATTTCTCTTTTTCGTTCCGCAGCCATTTCGGCTTCGTCTTCCTTCGTTAAGTTCCAACAATCCCATTTTTTTTCGGTCAAGATAGGCCTCGCGGTGAAATGATAACGATTCAGAGATCCTTCATCTAACTAGATTTATTAACCTCTTTAGATGTCACAAACATCATGTGTAGCTAGATATGTAGCTAATCGTATTATCTTTGTTTTGTTAGCTGTAATTAATTGATTTTAAAAGAATTTTTTCTCACATCAAAATAATATCGTACTGCTCCTGATGAAACACATTCTCCACTTGCAATGAAATCGGCTTGCCAATGAAGTCACCGAGCATTGCCAAATGCTGAGACTCTTCTTCCAAGAACATATCGACCACGACTTGCGAGGCCATGATGCGGAATTCGCGTGGGTTGAATTGCTTCGCTTCGCGTAAGAGTTCGCGCAAGATTTCGTAGCAGACGGTGCGAGCGGTTTTGACTTGGCCTTTGCCGCTGCAAGCAGGGCAGGGTTCGCACAACACGTGAGACAGTGATTCTCTGGTGCGTTTGCGAGTGACCTCAACTAAACCCAAGGCAGAGAAGGTCGAAACGGAAAGTTTGGTGCGATCGCGTGATAGCGCTTTGTTGAGTTCAGCGAGCACGGCGTCTTTGTGCTCTTGGCTTTCCATATCGATTAAATCAAGAATAATGATGCCGCCTAAATTACGTAAACGTAGTTGGCGTGCAATCGCAATCGCTGCTTCCAAATTGGTTTTGAAAATTGTGTCGTCGAAATTACGACCCGCGACAAAGCTACCAGTGTTGACGTCGATGGTGGTCATCGCTTCGGTTTGATCGATGATGAGATAACCGCCCGATTTGAGATTGACGCGACGTCCGAGTGCACGTTCGATTTCTTCTTCTACGCCGTACAAATCAAACAGTGGACGCTCTCCCGTGTAGTGCTGTAGTTTCGGCAGGACCGACGGAGTGTAAGTGCGTGCAAAGTCCTGCAGCATGTTGTAATTTTCGCGCGAATCGATTTGGATGGTATCGGTTTCTTCGTTGACGAAATCACGCAAGACACGTTGCGCCAAATTTAAATCTTGATGCAAAAGGCTGCAGGGTGGTTTGGTTTTGGCGAGCTTGGTAATCGTTGACCATGTGCGGCGCAAATATTCAATATCGGTACGCAAGTCTTCTTCCGAAGCGTCTTCGGCCATGGTGCGGACGATGAAGCCGCCTTTTTCACCTTCCAGCATCATGCCTTGCACTTTCGTGCGTAAAGCTTCGCGTTCTTCTTCGTTTTCGATACGTTGCGAAATACCTATGTGCGAATCTTGTGGCAAGTACACCAGCATGCGCCCAGCAATTGATATTTGTGTCGACAGGCGCGCACCTTTGGTGCCAATCGGGTCTTTCACTACTTGTACCGTGACTGATTGGCCATCGTACAAAAGCTTTTCGATCGGCGTTAGTGGCACGTTATTCGGATTGCCCTCGTGCCCTTGTGGGCGAGCATCCCAAATATCAGCGACATGCAAAAACGCAGCGCGTTCTAAGCCGATATCGATGAAGGCTGATTGCATGCCAGGCAGCACGCGTACCACCTTACCGAGATAAATATTGCCGACTAAGCCGCGCGATAGCGTACGTTCGATGTGCAATTCTTGCACGGCGCCCTGAAAAATAAGGGCGACGCGCGTTTCTTGCGGCGTGATATTGATTAAGAGATTGTCGCTCATGATGGTCGATTCGAGTATTTAAGAATTCTTGAAGCTTTGCAGTAATTCGCAGGTCTCAAACAAGGGAAGCCCCATGATGCCTGAATAGCTGCCGCTGATATGTTCGATAAATCGCGCTGCCATGCCTTGGATGCCGTAGCCGCCTGCTTTATCGTAGGGCTCGGCAGTGTCGCAATAGTCAGTGATCTGCGCGTCGCTCAGTGGCGCGAACGTCACTTCTGAGCGTTGAGTACATTGAAGTAATTGATGCTGATATTTGACTGCGATGCTGGTCAATACTTGATGTGTGCTGCCCGCCAATTGGCTCAGCATGGCGATGGCAGCGTCGCGGTCGGCGGGTTTGCCAAGAATTTTCTGGTTGATGACAACGGTCGTATCCGCCGCCAACACCGGTCGAGGCGGTAGATGCCGTGCCAACATGGCGTTCCAAGCGGCGACGGCTTTTTCTTGGGTGACACGCGCCACATAGACATCAGGCAGTTCGCCCGGCAACACGATTTCGGTTACATCGGGGCCGCGCGGTGCTGAATCACGCAAGAGCAAGACTTCAAAGTCGATACCGACTTGACGCAAAAGCTCACGCCGGCGTGGGCTCTTCGAAGCAAGATAAATTTTTTGTTGGTAGCCCATGGCCAAAATCCTGATGCTGAGCTTGGCGGGGCACGTTACTTAAACCCTATGATAAGGGTGGTTTTGCGTGATCGACCAAGCGCGATAGAGTTGTTCCCCTAATAATACACGCACCATGCCATGTGGCAAAGGAAAACGAGGGACGGCTGTTACCATTTGAGCTGTTCAACAAAACTCAAAAGCTCGCTGGAAATGCGTTGGCGGTCTGCAGGGTTTTTAAAAACAAAGAAATGCCCGCCTTGCTCGAAACTGACTAAACGATTCGGTATCTCAAGCGCCGTTAATTTGGAAGCAAGGCTTTGCGCATCCTGATAAGCACACATTTCATCATCTTTGGCATGAAATAGGATTTGTGGCGGACTGCTGCGGTTGACCATCAGAAGTGGGGACAGTTGCTTGGTGTCGCGCAGTGGGCCCACTACGCTGTTGTACCACGTATCTTTAGACGGATCAAAACCACCCGACATATAAGCCGCAGCGCTTACTTTCGTATGATTGAGTACGGCCATTTGCGAGGCTAGTGCCCCGCCACTCGAGAAGCCGCCCACCATCAGCTTTTTTGGATTGATCCCAAGCTCTTGGCTGTGGGCGATCGTCCAGTCGATGGCGCGCTCGGCGTCGGCGAGGGCATTCAGTGGCGTGCCGTCAAAACGTTGTGAGGTGCGGTATTCCACTTGTACCACCACAAATCCACGGTTTTGCAGGGTGCGACAGACCACAGGACAATAACTCCAATGCCCCGTACTCCATGAGCCGCCATGAAACCAAATGAACACGGGTGCATCTTTCACATCGCCTTTTGCGGCGAAGACATGCAACTGTAGATCGACACCCTCGACAGTTTGGTAAGTGTAAGCGGCGTGATCTTTCGGGACTTGAATCTCTTGTTCATACGCCGCTTTGAATTTAGCGATTTCCGCCGCATCGACTCCATTTTTTTCTGCAATCAGAATTTGCGGCAAGACATTCTTGGCGCCATTGTCGTCGATGTGTTCCGCTAGTAATTTACCCATGAAATGGGCTTTGACTTTTTGGCTATTGATTGCAGTATCGAGTGCTTTAAAATTCGCCCGTAACCAGCGGTTATCACCACGCTGCAAAGTCTGATCTCGTTTCACCAAGCTTCCTGCAGTGTCGTGTAGCCAGGCTTGGATTAAGAGCTGATAATTACTCTGCGTAAGGCTCGCGTCGTCATTAAACTTGATCGATTGAATGGCATCGTGTTTTGGTTTCCAATGGGAAGCGACTGTGCCACCAGTTTCTCGTCGATGAAAGTAAGGATAGTTGATTAAGCCCGCCGCCCATTGCCATTGCACATTCTGTAGCGCCGTTACGCGCTCGTTCGCACTCAGATTGGGCGCTAGGTCGGGAGAAAGAGCGCGTTCTTGGCCGCGACGTCGTTCCGTCCATAGTTTGTTAAATTGCGCGGGTTTCTCATGCACGAGTCGTATCATACCGCGCATGCTGAGATCCTGCTTTTCATCGACCTGCGCTTCTTGCGCGATCACGGTTGAGGTGGAAAGAGAGATTAGGGCTAGTCCAAGACAAGCGGATAAAAAGACAGAACGGAACAGCTGCATAGCGACACCCCACGTTCGAAGTAGAAAAAATCGAGCGTGGTAAATGCGAATGCTATACCCGATGATACGGATGATTCTGGGTAATCGACCAAGCGCGATAAAGTTGTTCTGCTAATAATACACGCACCATGCCATGTGGCAAAGTTAAACTCGAAATACGGATCAAACCATCGGCTTTTGCTTTAAACTCTGCGTCTAAACCGTCAGCGCCACCAATGACGAACACCACATCACGCCCATCTTGCTGCCAGTCGGTTAGCTGCTTTGCTAAACCGACCGATGTTAGGTCTTTGCCACGTTCGTCTAAAGCGATAATCCGAGCATTCTTAGGAATTACTGCTTCAATCTTTTCTTTCTCGAGCGCCATCACGGTTTCAGCGGTTTTACTTCCCGAACGTTCAATCGGCTTGATTTCCTTCAAATGAATCCGAATCTCAGGCGGCATGCGCTTGGCATATTCCTGAAAACCAGTTTCAATCCAAGACGGCATTTTGTGGCCAACGGCGGCGATGATGAGTTGCATGATGGTGGGGTGAGGTTGCTGTGTTGGGGGTGATTATACTTTGTGGTGGTTTGGGGTTACAGAGTTTGTTTGCTTGGTATTCCAGTACAGGCGTGAATCTCAGCGCCTTCTTCTCTCATGTGGTGGGTCTTATAGTTCGCTGGTCGGGGGTGGCCCGACAGCCACTTCCTTTCTTTGCTTCGCCAAAGAAAGGAAGCAAAGAAAGGCGACCGCAACCGTCACTGCCCTTCGGGTTCCCATTTGTGCAGGACAAAAAATGGGAAAGCTTTGAAACTCGCTTCCCTTGCAGGGCGCGTCTTCGCTTGCGAGCGAAGACCGTAACGCAGGCGATGTGCATGCACATCGAAACCCCTGCTAAACCTCAAACAACAAAGCTTTCTTTTTCCATTTTCTGTCCTGCACAAATGGCAGTGCCAGACGCGGAAAAGGCAAAACACACAAGCTCGATGGTCTCTAGTAAAACAGTCCAACATCACAAGATGTTATTTCTAGAAGTATTTCACCGAAGCGTTTGTTAAGTGCCGGCTTTGGCCGTTCAGATTCTAACTCGCCAAAGGTGCGCAGCAGGGAGCGCAAGAAGAGAATGTTGTTGTTTTAGGTGTAGCTGGGAACCCGCGGCCTAGGCGCCTTGCAAGCGAAACAGTGTTTGCTTGCAAACTACGCGGTGGAGATTTCGTACAGTCGCTTTTTTTGAGGTTACCTCGACCGACAAGCCGTGGTAGGCGCTAATCGTATCGAGAAAGCCTGTCATTTGCTCAGTAATGTTTCAGGAACTCTTCGGTAATTGCCAAAGACACTCATAAAAAAAAGGAAGCCAAAAGGCTTCCTCTTTCCGACAAGCTAAATCTACAACCGACCAGCTTATTCCGCAGTCTTGCGACGTGTAGTCGCCTTCTTCACCGCAGCTTCTTTAGCAGAAGCCGTTGCTGTCTTGGTTGCCGCTACTTTGACGCGACCACCGGAAGGAATCTTCGCTGTGCTTGCTGTCGCACGTGGCTTAGCTGCAGTTTTACGGGCTGGTTTTTCGCCAGCCAATTCTGCCGCTACTTTGCTGACGCGTGGCTTAGCTACAGTTTTACGTGCTGGCTTTTTCTCGTCGTCCAATGTCGTTTGGATCGCCATCATATCTGGCGTGACTTCGACTGGTGCTGCTTTGGAGCGTGAGCGTTTTGGTTTTTCTTCATCCAATGGGCCTGCTGTCATTTTGGACGTGCGTTTGGCTGCGCCCATTTTGACTTCTTTGCCGCCCCAGATTTCTTCTAAGCGGTAGTAGGCGCGAATCGCTGGTTGCATGATGTGAACGACCATGTCGCCCAAGTCGACCAGTACCCATTCACCAGTCACTTCACCTTCCATGCCGACGATGTCGCCGCCGTTTTCTTTGACCTTGTCGCGTACCGAAGCGGCCAGCGCTTTGGTTTGACGATTGGAGGTACCAGAGACCACGCAAACGCGGTCAAACAAGCTCGTGATTTCGGTGGTGTCAAAGATCTGAATGTCTTGACCTTTCACGTCTTCCAATGCGTCGAAGACTAAAGTTTGCAGTTTTTTGATATCCATAATGCCCTATCTATCTAAATTTTGAATTCTTGGTGCTAGCTTCAGCGTGAGTTTGAAGACTATCTTACGTTAATTCGTTTTCTGGTTGCTATGAGGTTGACGCTAATTGTAAATCCGCTCGCTTTGAAGGTAGTCTAACACCTTGCGTGGAATAAGCGAGGTGGTTTCCCTGGTTTGCCCTTGTTGCTGCAATTCGTCGCGAATTCGTGTTGCAGAAATATCCCAAGCCAGATCAGTTTCTAGCCAGGTTTTGCCAAAAGAGCATTGCTTGAGGTCTTCAATAGTGCCATTTGCTTGCTGCCAAAGCGCGGCAAATTCGCTGGGTAATTCGTCGGGTTGCAAGTTGTAGCCTGGTCTTGCCGCCACCACGATGTTTGCTAAGCTAAAAATCTGCTGCCAGTCTTTCCACGTTGCGAAATTGTGAAATTGGTCAGCACCAATGAGCAAATTGAGAGCGACCGCATTACCCAATTGAGATCGCAAATTTTTCAAGGTATCGATTGTGTAGCTCGGCACTTGTGCTGCCGCACGTTCGATTTCTTGTTGGTCGATGCAGAAAGGCACAGTTAATGTGTCCTCAAAAGCTAACTGCAACATCCTTGTTCTTTGTTCTGCGCTGGCTTTCAAGCGCGCTTTTTGCCATGGTTGGCCCGCGGGGATTAAACGTACTTCGTCTATCTGCAAGCGTTCTACCATGTGCTGCACCATGGCCACATGGCCTTGATGCACAGGATCAAAACTGCCGCCAAACACCAGTACAGCGTGTTGTACTTTTTGTGGCTTGGCGGTTTCTATACCCATTCCTTGTGTACTAAAAAGTCTGTCCATAAACGCGCTTCAGCACTACCTGCTTCAGGCGTCCAGTTATAGCGCCATTTGACGATAGGTGGCATCGACATCAAGATTGATTCGGTACGACCACCCGATTGCAAACCGAAGTGTGTGCCACGATCGAATACCAAATTAAACTCGACATAGCGGCCGCGACGATAAGCTTGGAAATCACGTTCACGTTCACCATAAGCATGATCTTTACGACGCTCTAAGATTGGGCGATAGGCTTTGACGAAGGCATCGCCGACACTCTTGGTCATGGCAAAACTTTGATCAAATGGCTGCTCGTTAAAATCGTCGAAGAAAATGCCACCAACACCGCGTGCTTCTTTGCGATGCTTTAAATAGAAATACTCGTCACACCATTTTTTGAAGCGTGGATGAAAATCTGTGCCGAACGCTGCGAGCGAATCTTTGCAGGTTTGGTGAAAGTGTTTAGCGTCTTCTTCGAAACCATAATACGGCGTTAGGTCCATACCACCACCAAACCACCATACCGGCTCTTGGCCTTCTGCATAGGTTGTGAAGAAGCGCACATTCATATGTACTGTCGGCGCATACGGATTACGTGGATGCAGTACCAAAGAAACACCCATGGCTTCCCAACGACGCCCCGCCAGCTCTGGGCGGCTCGCCGCAGCGGAGGGCGGTAAGTTGTTGCCCATCACGTGCGAGAAGTTGACGCCACCACGCTCAAAGACATTGCCTTCTTCGATCACACGTGAAATACCGCCGCCGCCTTCGGGACGATCCCAGCTATCGGTAATAAAGCTGCAGCCGTCGACTTCTTCCATCGCCGCAACGATAGAAGCTTGTAGGCCTAGCAGATAGTCTTTTACAGATGCGGCGTCAGTCATAGATGTGAATGCTAAAAATAAATTGGCGTTTGAGGAGTTCGGTAAAACTAGTGTTTTCTGTTCAGTGCGCGCCAGCCGATATCTTTACGGTACTGCGCGCCTTTGAATTGGATTTTTTCAACGACGTCGTAAGCGTGTTTCTGCGCTGTTTTGACGGAATCGCCCAAGCCAACGACACATAAAACGCGACCACCGGTGACGTTCAATTTGCCACCATTTAAAGCGGTACCCGCATGGAAGGTAATGCAGTCGCTCGTTTCAGCAGGGATGCCTGTAATTTCTGCCCCTTTTTCTGGAGCATCTGGATAACCAGCCGCTGCCATCACAACGCCCATTGCTGTGCGTCTATCCCATTCGAGTTCGATAGTGTCAAGCGTGCCATTGACGGCATGTTCCATCACCGTGACTAAATCTGTTTTCAAACGCGACATAATCGGTTGCGTTTCTGGGTCGCCCATACGGCAATTAAATTCCAGTGTCTTTGGATTGCCTTGCTCGTCGATCATCAAACCAGCATACAAGAAACCAGTGAAGACGATACCGTCTTTCGCCATGCCTTGTACCGTAGGTTGAATGATTTCGCGCATCACACGCGCATGCAATTGTGGTGTCACGATAGGCGCTGGGGAGTAAGCTCCCATACCGCCAGTGTTTGGGCCTTGATCATTATCGAGCAAACGTTTGTGATCTTGGCTGGTTGCGAGAGGCAAGACATTTTTACCATCGACCATCACGATGAAACTCGCTTCTTCACCTGCCAAAAATTCTTCAATGACCACGCGCGCGCCAGCATCACCGAGCTTATTGTCAGACAACATCATGTCAACCGCAGCATGGGCTTCTTCTGCCGTCATGGCGACCACCACGCCTTTACCTGCAGCGAGACCATCGGCCTTAATCACGATAGGCGCGCCTTTTTGATTGAGGTAATCGTGGGCTGCTTTAAGGTCAGAGAAAGTTTGATATTCCGCCGTTGGAATGTGGTGGCGATGCATGAACGCCTTCGCGAAATCTTTTGAGCTTTCGAGTTGCGCCGCTTCTTTGGTTGGTCCAAAAATCTTCAAACCACGATCGCGGAAAATATTCACAATACCCGCCGCCAAAGGCACTTCCGGGCCAACCACGGTAATGCCGATACTCTCTTGTGCCGCGAAATCAGCCAAGGCATGCGGATCGGTAATATTGATGTTCTTCAGATTCTTATCCAATTCCGTGCCGCCATTACCTGGTGCCACAAACACCATTTGCACACGTTCTGATTGCGCTAATTTCCATGCCAATGCATGTTCACGACCACCGGAGCCGACCACGAGAATTTTCATTTTTTACTCTGAATATGTGAGTTAATGTTTAAGTTTTTTTGACACAGGTGCTTTGGCTGAGCTAGAAATTCGATTGCATGGATGCAGCGCTAGGCGCCAAGCACAGCAATACGTCGGTATTGCGAGCATTGGCAACAACGCGATGCGCCGTGCCATCGAATTTATACTCAGTCCAAAATGATGGCGTTAGTGAAAACCTCTTGCACATCATCCAAATTTTCTAATGCATCAATAATCTTTTGCATCTTGATCGCGTCTTCACCGGTAAATTCGGTTTCAGTTTGTGGTTTCATCACCACTTCCGCGACTTCTGGTTTAAAGCCCGCTTTTTCTAATGCATCTTTAATCGCTGACAGATCATGCGGTGGGCATACAACTTCAATGCCGCCTTCGTCGTCGGTAACTACATCATCTGCGCCAGCTTCCAAGGCTGCTTCCATCAAAGCATCTTCATTCGTACCTGGAGCGAAAAACATTTGTCCGCAGTGCGTGAACAAAAACGCCACTGAACCCTCGGTGCCCATATTGCCGCCGTGCTTGTTAAATGCATGGCGAACTTCGGCTACCGTGCGCACGCGGTTGTCTGTCATACAGTCAACGATAATCGCGGCGCCACCTATACCATAACCTTCATAGCGAACCTCTTCATAGTTCGCGCCTTCTAATGTGCCAGCGCCGCGTTGAATCGCACGGGTGACGTTTTCTTTTGGCATATTCGCGTCAGCCGCTTTATCCACGGCTAAGCGCAAACGTGGATTGGAAGCGACGTCTTCACCGCCCATGCGGGCTGCGACCGTGATCTCTTTGATCAAGCGTGTCCAGATTTTGCCGCGTTTTGCATCAGTGGCTGCTTTTTTGTGTTTGATATTGGCCCATTTACTATGTCCTGCCATGATCTTTCTCTCTCAAATAGGCACCTTTGCGGATTTTTCTGCTGCCGCTGACCACTATTTCATGTCGCGTTGGAAACTTTGCAAAGGATTAGTTTTATAATGAAGACCGCTATTCTACCATAGAGCAACAGCCCAAAACCGCTTCGACTTTTCCCAGAATGGAGCGGAAAAGGGGCTTAAAGTGAGCTTAAAACAGCAAAAAGCACATCGAAAACGCTGAAATATGCTGCTTGAGCGTCATTAGCTTGTTTCGATGGTGATGGGCTTTCGACTAATTCTTTCCTCTTTTTTTGGGTGCCAACGATGTCTAAACCGCTATTAATCGCAAAGAGCGTCAATAACAAGCAAGTCCTTGATTGGCATCTGTTATCCGATTGGGCAAATCGCCATGGTTGCATTAC
>CANHZI010000076.1 GCA_947464955.1 Oxalobacteraceae bacterium | reverse complement strand
GTCGAGCAACTTGAACTGGGCATCAAAGAATACATTCACTACTATAATAACGACCGAATCAAGTTAAAACTAAAAGGGCTGAGTCCTGTTCAATACAGAAATCAGCCCTCCTATGCATAACTAACAAACTGTCCAACTATTTGGGGTCAGTTCATGGAGCGCATTTTGTATTTTGCCGTAACGTAAAGGAGAGATATGGAACCAATACCAGCCAATGCGGAGCTAATTGACACGTCTATGGACCGCAATCTGCCTCAAACCACTCAAGTGTTTACGCCGGTGGCAGCGAATGAGCGCATTCAAGCTCTCGATGTCATTCGAGGCTTTGCTTTGATTGGCATCTTTTTGATGAATATTGAATTCTTCAATCGCGTCATTTCCGATATCGGTCAAGGTATGCCAGTTGGCTTAACAGGCGCCGATTGGCTAGCGAGTTATTTCATCGCTTATTTTGTGGCGGGTAAGTTTTGGACGATTTTTTCGCTCTTGTTCGGCATGGGATTCGCGGTGATGTTAACGCGTAGTGAGGCGAAAGGACAGAAATTTATTGTGCCGTATTTAAGGCGAATTTTTGCTTTGGCGGTGTTCGGCATTTGTCATCATATTCTGATTTGGCCAGGTGACATTTTGTTTAGTTATGCCGTAGCGGCGCTTGGTTTGGTGATGATTCTGTTTATGCCGGTAAAGTGGTTGCTTGCCTCACTTGCTGCCGCTGTTTCTCTGGCTATTGCTTGGCAAAATAACCTGACATCAGGCGTAGCGGTGATGCTGTCGGCGGTCGCTTTATTTGTATTTTATCTGCGCAGCGAACGTGGGATCCGCATTCGTGGCTTCAAAGTTCATGGCTTGGCGATCATCTTGTTCATTGCCGCCACATTGATGCTCTTGACGGGTGTATTCGGTTTCGTCATTCCAGCACAAGCGAAACTAAAAGGGTTCTTATTTAGTGGTGCCTTAGTCCTGATCTTGGCCTACCTCGTTGCGAAATACCATCAACCAGCAGAAAAACGTAGCTTGCGTCTTGGCGCAGGTGCATACCTTCTGTTATTTGCCTCAATGTCGGTTGGTACTGCTAGCCAGATATGGGATTGGGGTGGAAACATTGCGAAACGCGAAGCCATCATCGCGACCATGCCTGAGTTTGATGCGACTAAGGTCACTCAAGCGGAACTCAAAACACTCCGTGCGAAAAAAGATAAGTCGGAGAAGGAAGAGGTGATGTTGTCCTTGGCTGAGAATGCTTCTTATGAAGCAAAAAAAGCTAAGAATGACGAAAAAGAACGGAGGGTGCTGAGCACGGGAAGCTATTGGGAGGCGGTCAAACTGCGTGCCATACATTTCTCTGAACACTCTGCAAATGAGCTCAATACGAGTTTCTTGTTTATCGCCATGTTTTTGATTGGGTATTGGTTTGTTAGATCCGGCGTGATGGATAACACTTCAGCGCATCTACCGATGTTCAAGCGCCTTGCTTTGATTGCTTTGCCTTTGGGCATAGGGATGGGTATCGCGGGAAGTTTGTTGGCTGTGCGGGCAACAAGCAATAATGAAAGCGATATCTTCTACTTTGCCGAAAGCCTGCTGTACATTGGGAACTTACCTGCATGCCTAGGTTATGTTGGTTTAATGGTAGTGATGTTGCATAGCCAAGGGCCGTTTGCCAAAGTGAAAGTGTTGGCACCTTATGGCCGCATGGCTTTAACCAATTATTTATCGCAGTCTGTGATTTGTTCTGCGATTTTCTATGCGTATGGTCTGGGTTTATACGGTATGCCACGCGCTCAACAAGTGTTGGTGGTTGTCGTCGTGGTGACCTTGCAAGTCTTGTTTAGCCATTGGTGGTTATCGAAATTCTTATACGGACCAATGGAGTGGTTATGGCGCGCAATCACGTATTGGAAACTGCCGCGTTTCAAAATTGAAACGCTTTAGCATTTTGCTACGGCGCAAAAAGAGCACAGCAAAAGCTGTGCTTTTTTTATTTTTGAATGGAGACGCAATCAGTTCAATACCTTGCGCAACCAATTACCGATGTCGATAATTTCTTGGGGTGACACTGAATGTTGCATCCAATAGTCATGCCATTCCACTTGGTAGCCGAGCTGTTTGAGTAAGTCACGTGATTGCTCAGCACGTTGTACAGGGATGACTGGATCGGCAGTGCCATGTACCATAAAGATCGGCGTTTCTTGATTAGCAGTATGACGTTCAGCCGCGACTTTATCGGCTAATGGTACATAGCCAGATAGGCACATCAGACCCGCTAATTTTTGTGGGTGACGTAAGCCCACTTGTAAAGTCATCGCGCAGCCTTGAGAGAAGCCAGCGATAACGATCTTATCGGCGGCAACACCACGCTCGATTTCGCGCGCAATCAAGGCTTCGATTTGCGTTTGTGAATGACGCAAACCATTTTCATCTTCGCGGCGATTGATGTCCGTGCCTGCGGCCGCAATATCATACCAAGCAGGCATGATGTAGCCGCCATTTAAGGTGACAGGGATTTGCGGTGCATTTGGGAAGACAAAGCGAATTGTTGGGCAATCTCGCAAATCCAATTCGCGTACGATAGGGACAAAATCATTAGCATCGGCGCCCAGACCATGCATCCAGATGATGCTGGCGGTAGGCTGCTCGCCGGTTTGAATTTCAACGGTATCGAGATAATCTGACATGATAGTTACGCTTATGTTGTATGGGTCAAAATTTTACTTGAAGTAGCTTTTCAACAGATGATAGCCGGTCACCACTGTCGTGCAGGGTAGCCATATCCATCGTAATTCAGATTGAAACACGGCGATGCCGCGTTCACTGAAGAATCGAGCCACTCCAATCGGTGAAACTTCAATCACACGCTGAGTGAAGAAATAACGCTGATCATCAAACGGCCAATAGAAGGCAACGCCAAGCCCACCATTGGTGAAGGCGTCGAGTACCCCATGTGAGGCGGCAGCAATAAAGCAAAATAGCCAAATATGGATACGATCGCTCTTAAGTTGCTTCGAGAAAAGGCAAATCAGGCTTGCCAGTGCTGCCGCAAACACCAAGGAGTGGCTGAAACCGCGGTGCCCATAAGCCGATTCATAGGCAATGCCTAATTTAAAACTGATGACATCGAGATCTGGCACGATGGCGCATAACATCCCAAGAATTACCAAGCGCCAAGGCAAGACATCACGGGTTGCGATCAAGCCTAGGGTCAAAGGAATAATGGGGTGAGTAAGTATCGTTGCCAAACGTCAGACTTTCAATGGGAGCTCGAGATCAAACGCTTTTGGGACGCTGGGCGGATTTAGGGCGAAAAGCTTTGCAGATGTGCTCGTTGGTTTCAATATAAGGACCACCGATGAGATCGATGCAATACGGAATCGCTGCGAAAATACCATTGACCACTTGTTTGCCGTCTTCGTCTTTCAAACCTTCTAGGGTTTCTTTGATCGATTTCGGTTGACCGGGCAAGTTCAAAATCAAGGCGGCATGCTCAGCAGTTTCGCGTATCACGGCCACCTGGCGAGACAAGATCGCCGTTGGTACAAAACGCAAACTGATTTGCCGCATCTGTTCACCAAAGCCAGGCATTTCTTTACTGGCTACCGCTAGAGTGGCCTCTGGTGTGACATCGCGTCTCGCGGGTCCCGTGCCACCTGTGGTAATCACGAGATCGCACAGTTCTTCATCGACTAATTCAATCAGGGCTTGTTCGATCGCAGCACGTTCATCAGGAATCAAGCGCATGTGCATACTCCAAGCGCTCACTAGGGCGCTGGTGAACCAGTCTTGTAATGCGGGAAGTCCTTGGTCCTGGTAGACCCCTGCAGAAGCGCGATCAGAAATCGACACTAAACCTATGCGCAGGGGGCGATCGAGAGATGTGTTTAACGGTGTATTAATCGTCGCTGTCGTCATCGTCATTATCGTCTTCGTCACTCGCATCTACCGCGTTGGCAGCATTGTGCTTGGCCTGAATCTCTTTCAAGATTTGGAAGATTTCACGATAGGCTTTTGGCGGTTTATTTTCTGCTTGTTCTTTGCGCGCATTGCGAATCAAAGTACGCAAGTGCTGCACGTCAAGCTCTGGATTTTCAGCCATTAACTCGGTTAAGGCAGTATCGTTGGCCAGTAATTTTTCGCGTTTGCGCTCTAATGAATGCATTGCAGCTGTCTCAGCTTTTGACGCACCTTTCCAGCTATCGATGGTTTTTTGGATGAGTGCAACTTCGGCTTCATCCAAGGTACGCATTTTCTTACCGACGAATTGCATTTGGCGACGACGACCTTCGTGATTTGTGATGGTCTGGCATTCGAGGATGGCATCGCGCACATCTTCAGGCATGGGAACGCGTTTGACGCGGTCGCGTGGTGCATCGACTAATTCTTGGCCAAGTTTTTGCAGCGCCGTCATTTGGCGCTTCAATTCCGACTTGGAGGGACGGTCGTATTCTTCTTCAAACTCGTTGGACTGATAGCCGCAAGAGCCGCGATTGGGATTTGGCATTGGTAAATCTTCTATAAACTTATTGAAACGACTGCTATGATACTCTCTTTATCCTTTCAGCTAAAGAAACAGAAGCTATGAGCAAACCAGTTTTTACCCATACTCAGGATCAATTTAAACAAATTACAGCGGATATGTTGCGCATTGCTCGTAATAAAGGAGCAACAGATGCTGCCGCAGAAGTGAGTGAGGGCGGTGGATTATCGATTAGTGTGCGCAAGGGTAAAGTTGAAACGATAGAGCAAAATCGCGACAAAGGCGTAGGAATAACAGTTTATATCGGCAAGAAGCGCGGAAATGCGAGCACTAGTGATTTTTCTGCTAAGTCTTTGGAAGATACCGTTGAGGCTGCCTATAACATCGCTCGCTTTACCGCGGAAGATGATTGCGCCGGCTTGCCTGAGGCTGATTTGCTGGAAAAAAATCCTAGAGACTTAAAACTATTTCATCCTTGGCTAGTGACGGCAGAAGAGGCCATCGACCTCGCTTGTCGTATCGAAGCGGCGGCGTTTGCCACTGATAAACGTATCAGCAACTGTGATGGTGCCAGCGTACACGCCCAGCAATCGCATTTTGTATCGGCCAACACACGTGGTTTTAGCGGTGGTTATGCGTTTTCCCGTCATACCTTATCGGTCGCGCCGATCGCGGGTAAAGGTGCTGGTATGCAACGCGATGATTGGTATAGCTCGCATCGTAATGCTAAACAATTGGCTAGCCCGGAAGCGATCGGTCGCTATGCAGCAGAGCGTGCACTTGCACGTTTGAACTCGCGCACCATCGACACCCGTAAATGCCCCGTGCTGTTTGAAGCGCCTTTGGCCGCCGGTTTGCTTGGGGCTTTAGTACAGGCAGTATCGGGCGGTGCTTTGTATCGTAAATCGAGCTTTTTACTCGATAGCCTCGGTCAACAGATCTTTCCATCCCATGTGCAAGTGACTGAAGATCCTCATATTTTGGGTGCTGTCGGCTCGTCACCGTTCGACGATGAAGGTGTCACCACCAAGAAACGTGATGTGGTTAAAGATGGCGTATTGCAAGGCTATTTCTTGTCGACCTATTCCGCGCGCAAGCTCGGCATGCAAACCACGGGTAATGCCGGTGGCTCACATAATTTAGTAATGACATCATCGTTAGCCAAGAAGAGCGACAACTTTGTGCAGATGTTGAAGAAGATGGGTACAGGCTTATTGGTGACTGAATTGATGGGCCAAGGCGTGAATTACGTGACTGGTGATTATTCGCGCGGCGCTTCTGGCTTCTGGGTTGAAAATGGCGTGATTCAATACCCCGTCGAAGAGATTACGATTGCTGGCAATATGCGCGACATGTTTCAGCAAATTGTAGCGATTGGCAATGATCAATTGACACGCGGAACTAAAACCACAGGTTCGATTTTGATCGAGAGTATGACGGTCGCTGGTAGTTAATTCGTTGCACTAATTTGCACTGCACGATAAGCAAGCCTTGCAGTGTTTGGATTTGCTTTTTAGAATGCGCTTGCACAAAAGTAAATGGCTGAACGGTAAGTGGTTTGATATTACATGGCAGCTAGAATAATTCAATCAAAGAATGGAGATCGCATGGAACGTCGTTCGTTTTTGAAAAAAGCCGCAGCGGGCACAGCCGCAGGTGTCGCTGTCGCACCGAGTGTAGCAAGCGCGGCTGATCTGCCAAGCATCAACTGGCGCTTGGCATCGAGCTTCCCTAAGAATTTGGACACGATTTACGGCGCTGCTGAGACCTTATCGAACCGTGTCAAAGAATTGACCGATGGTAAATTCAATATTCGTCCTTACGCGGCACCGGAGATCGTGCAATTTAACGCGGTAATGGATGCGGTGAAAGACGGTACGGTAGAAATGGGTCATACCGCTTCCTATTACTATTACGGCAAAGATGCCACGTTTGCCTTCGATTGCGCTGTGCCATTTGGTATGACCTCGCGTCAACAAACCGCATGGATGTTGCAAGGCAACGGCATGAAGCTGATGCGTGAATTTTTTGCTGAGTACAATATCGTCAATTTCTTAGGCGGTAACTCAGGCACTCAAATGGGCGGTTGGTTCCGTAAAGAGATCAAGAGTGTGGAAGACATGAAGGGCTTGAAATTCCGCGTCGGTGGTTTCGCAGGGAAAGTCTTGCAAAAGCTGGGCACGATTCCTGTCCAACTTGCTGGTGGCGAGATCTACACATCTTTGGAAAAGGGCGCAATTGACGCCGCCGAATGGATAGGCCCATATGACGATGAAAAACTCGGATTCAATAAAGTAGCCAAGGTTTACCATTATCCAGGCTGGTGGGAAGGTGGCGCGCAGTTGTCTTTCTACGTCAGCAAAAAAGAATGGGATAAGCTCCCTAAGCTCTACCAAGCCGCAATTGAGACAGCGACCTTTGAAGCGCATGTACAAATGCAAGCGAAGTATGACGCCAAGAACCCTTCAGCTTTAGCGCGCTTGCTGCAAGATAAGACGATCTTGAAACCCTTCCCACAGTCGGTGATGGAAGCCTGCTTTAACGCGGCACAAGAGACCTTTGCTGAGGAAGCTTCTAAGAATGCTAAATTCAAAAAAGTCTATGATGATTGGCTTGTGTTCCGCAATAACCAAGGCCAATGGTTTAATGTCGCCGAGCAGCAATTTGCGAAGTTCAATTTTGGACGCAAGCTGAAGTAGAAAAAGCGATTCAGTCGCGACAAATAAAAAACGCTCTAGCGACCAACTAGAGCGTTTTTTTATGCTTACCTAGAAAGCTTACAGCGCATGCGATGGCGATGCTTGGATATCCGCTTGCTCTTCAGAATCCTTAGGAATATCAAATGAAGGCACCGCGCCGTCATCGGTTGGAATGCTGATATTCAATTGCAATTCTTCTTTTTTGTGTTCTTTGCTATCGACCGAGACCAAAGAAGGGAAGGCGATGATCAAGCCGACCATAATGATTTGCGCTAACACAAAGGGAATCGCACCCCAATAAATGTCGCTGGTCTTCACTTCCTTGGGTGCCACGGAGCGCAGGTAGAAGAGGGCGAAGCCAAATGGCGGATGCATAAACGAGGTTTGCATATTGACGCCTAGTAGCACGCCGAACCAAATGAGATTGATGCCGAGCTTCTCAGCAACGGGGCCAACCAAGGGCACCAAAATGAAGGCAAGCTCAAAGAAATCTAGGAAGAAGGCGAGCACAAAGAACAGAATATTGACGGCGATGAGGAAGCCAATCTGACCGCCAGGTAAAGATGTCAGTAAATGTTCTACCCACAAGTCACCATTCACGCCACGGAACACCAAAGAGAATACGGTGGAGCCGATCAAGATAAACATCACAAAGCTTGAGAGACGCGCCGTGGAATCTAAGGCTTGTTTGGCCAATTTGAAATTGAGTCTGCCATTCATCATCGCCAAAATCATGGCGCCAAAAGCGCCCATGCCGCCACCTTGGGTCGGTGTTGCCATGCCGATGAAAATAGTCCCTAACACGAGGAAAATCAGGGCCAACGGTGGAACTAATACGAACACGACTTTTTCCGCCATGCGCGACAGCAAACCAATTTTGAACCAGCGGTTAATCAAGGCGAGGACGAATGCAAACCCGATACCAATGGCAACGGAATAAACGATTAATTCATCGGTGGCGACACTGGGATGTCCTTGCTTGAAGTAAAGCGCATAAGCGTATCCTGCAAGACTACTCGCGATTGAAAGCAAGACTAGCGAGACCACGCCACTGTTACCATTTTCTTCGCGTAGGTTACGTGCTTCTATTGGTAAGGCCGGGACCCATTTCGGTTTGATCAGGGAAACCAAAAAAATATAGCCTGCATACATCAAGGTTAATACCAAGCCTGGCAAGAAGGCCGCTTGGTACATATCGCCGACCGAACGGCCAAGCTGATCGGCCATAATGATCAAGACCAAAGAGGGCGGAATAATTTGCGCCAGAGTACCTGATGCTGCGATCACGCCAGATGCGACTTTTTTGTCGTAACCGTATTTGAGCATGATGGGCAAAGAGATCAAACCCATGGAAATAACAGAGGCCGCAACAACACCGGTCGTCGCCGCCAATAAGGCGCCAACAAAAATCACGGCGTAAGCGACGCCGCCACGTAGGGGGCCAAATAACTGACCTATGGTATCGAGTAAGTCTTCTGCCATGCCTGACCGTTCGAGCAGTAGCCCCATGAAGGTGAAGAAGGGAATGGCAAGCAAGGTATCATTCGACATGATACTGAGCACACGGCTCGGTAAGGCTTGCAAAAATGAAGGCTGCATGAGGCCAAGCTCAATGCCGATCAATCCGAAGATCAAACCGTTAGCGGCCAGTGCAAACGCAACAGGGAAGCCCGAAAGCAAGAAAAGCACCAAAGCAAAAAACATAATTGGCGCAATGTTGGCAATCAAAAAATCAATCATCATCGTCTCTCTTTATTCTTGTTTTAGTTCGATTGGATGGATTTGATTTTATCGAGATTGGCATCGCGAATCGCTGCGATTTCGTCTTGGGGCGTGACTGCTGCTTTCTCGAACTCGCTGGCATCAACGAGCCCGCGCAAAAAGCCAATGCGTTTGATTAACTCAGAGAGGCCTTGCAGGCACAAAAGTAAAAATCCTATTGGGATCATGAGTTTCGCTGGCCAAACGATGAGGCCACCGGCGTTATTCGACATCTCTTGATTGCGCATGGACTCTAAAGCGAAAGGTACACTGAGATACAGAATCAAGATCGCCATCGGCAATAAGAAAAATAAGAAACCAAAGACATCAATCCATACTTGCGTACGTTTTGAGAAGCGATGCGTAATGACATCGATGCGCACATGTTCATTGCGACGTAGGGTGTAGGGCGCGGTAAATAGAAACATGGCACCGTACAAATACCATTGAATTTCGTACCACGCATTGGAACCGGTTTTAAAGAAATAGCTGGCGAAGGCGCTTCCGGTGCAAATCAGCACAGCAGCCATCAACGCCCAGCTTATTTTGTCCGCGACTTTTTCATTGAGTCGGTCGATGAAACGCGCCAGTTGAATCAAAAAATGCATGTTATCCCCTGATTGATGACCGTTCTTGTCAACAAACACGCTGACGATGGAATCATCGTATGCAGCGTACTTTCGGTCATTCTCATGTTTGACTTACGCGAAATAGGTGTCAGCTTTGTTGTAGGCGCCACAGCATGATGCATACTGCCTGCGGCGGCCCACATCGCCAGCCCTATATTGCACAAGTCCTGTAATTTAGCTAAGTTTTTTATTTTGTCAATTGTTGGCGCAGACGCGAAATTGCTGCACGCACTTGATTTGGTGCCGTGCCGCCGACATGGTCACGTGCTGCCACCGAACCTTCTAAAGTCAACACAGCAAATACATCGTCGCTAATCAGACTCGAAAAACTTTGCAATTCAAGCAGGCTCATTTCACTCAAATCACAGTTCTTCTCGACACAAGTTCGTACCGCCAAGGCCACCGCTTCGTGCGCATCACGGAATGGCAGACCCTTCTTGACCAAATAGTCGGCCAGATCGGTCGCGGTTGCATAGCCTTGCAATGCCGCGGCACGCATGGCTTCTGGTTTAACACTAATGCCTGTCGCCATGTCAGCGAAAATACGCAGGGTATCGACCAAGGTATCGACTGTATCAAATAAGGGTTCTTTGTCTTCTTGATTGTCTTTGTTGTAGGCCAATGGCTGGCCTTTCATCAAAGTCAGTAGCGAAATCAAGTTACCGTTGACGCGACCTGTTTTGCCACGTGCCAGTTCGGGGACGTCAGGGTTTTTCTTCTGCGGCATGATAGACGAGCCCGTGCAGAAACGATCGGCGATATCAATAAAGCCAACGCGTGGACTCATCCAAATGATCAGCTCTTCAGACATACGGGAAATGTGCGTCATAATCAAAGACGCGGCAGCGCAAAACTCAATCGCAAAATCACGGTCAGAGACAGCGTCCAAAGAATTATGGCAAACATCATCAAAACCGAGGGTCTTGGCAACGCGCAAGCGATCGATCGGGAAAGTCGTGCCAGCCAATGCAGCTGCGCCTAAAGGCAAACGGTTGACGCGTCTGCGGCAGTCGTTCATGCGTTCAGCATCGCGGCCAAACATTTCGACGTAAGCCAAGATGTGGTGACCAAAGGTAATAGGCTGTGCTACTTGCATATGGGTGAAGCCTGGCAAGATTGTGTCGCTATGCTTCTCGGCTAGGTCGAGTAAAGCCAATCGGAATTGCGCAATCAAGTCCACAATTTGGTCGATGGCAATGCGCATGTAGAGGCGAATATCGGTCGCCACTTGGTCATTACGTGAACGTCCGGTATGCAGGCGTTTGCCCGCATCGCCGACCAATTCGGTCAATCGTTTTTCAATGTTGAGATGTACGTCCTCTAAATCGAGCAGCCATTCAAATTGGCCATTTTCGATTTCCGCACTGATTTGCGCCATGCCGCGTTGAATGTCGGCATAGTCTTGGGCGCTGATGATGTTTTGTGCTTGCAGCATCTCGGCGTGGGCTAAGGAGCCCTGAATATCCACAGATGCCATACGATTGTCGAAAAAAACCGATGCGGTATAACGTTTGACCAAATCAGAGACAGGTTCGGAGAAGCGTGCTGACCAAGCCTCGCTTTTTTTAGAAAATTGTGATGTCATAGTAGCTTTATTGAATGAACGAACGGTGTGCGAGCCAAAGAGTGTAAAACCTGCGCAGAGGGATGTTCTTATGGAGACATCAATTCAGGTCGTTTCGGCTGTCGCTGCCGAAAACTGACGTACCGCAAGGGTTTAAGCTGACGTAAAAGCGTCGGGGATTATACCGCGACTAGCATGGTGACAGAAGGCAAACAGCTGCTAAAAGCGCTTGAACCAGTGATTTTTGAAGGATTTTCTTCAACCAAGAGAAGCTTGACATGCAAATGGACAAGCAAAAGGATAAAGACGAGGCATGATACAGAAGGGTCAAAAAGAAGCTGAAAGTAACGGCAAGGCTGAGGTACTCATCCCAGATTGCTGCAATATTGGTATCGTGATCAGGGTCTTGGTGTTAGTTAACCTCGTGGTGTTGATGGCCTTATTGGCGCGTGGCCAAGGATGGGCTATTAATTTTCAGGAGTTTATTGAAACCTCAATGCTGATTGAGTTGATCACCTTATTGTCTTTGATGAGTTTGTGTGGCTTTCGGCGCTTGGTAGAGAAAGATCCGATTGAGGCCTGGATGCAGCGAATTGTTTGCGGCACGGTGCCAGCGATCGTTTGCTTCGTCGTTTTGCAGTTATTGGGGCAAATCGAGTGGTTTGCCTTTAGTTTTCCGCATTTACATTATGGATTTGCCACGCTGTTGTGTTTCTTGTTGGGACTAGGCATGCAGCACTATTTTGAAATGCGGACACGTGCTTTTTCTCCGGCTTTGGGTGAGGCGAGGTTGCAGGCATTGCAGGCCCGTATTCGGCCACATTTTTTGTTCAATAGTCTCAATGCAGTGCTGTCCCTGATTCGTACTGAACCACGTCGAGCTGAGACAGCTTTGGAAGACTTGGCTGATTTGTTCCGCGTCTTGATGCGCGATACGCGGGATCTGAGTACCCTCAATGATGAAATTGGCTTGTGCAAACAGTACTTGGCAATTGAACAAATTCGGCTAGGCGATCGATTGGTCGTCCAGTGGGATCTTGCCGATCTGCCCCAATCGGCGTTAAGTGCAGCCAAAATTCCCTCGCTGCTTTTACAGCCCTTGATCGAAAATGCGGTGCATTACGGCATCGAGCCGTCGCCAAATCCAACACCAATTGTCATCAAAATTGCAAAATCGCTTGATAAGATTGAAATTCGGGTAAGCAATCATTATCATCGACAGGCACAGTTACCCTCGGGAAATCAAATGGCTTTGGACAATATTCGCCAACGATTAAAGTTACTCTACGACATCGAAGCACAGTTAAAGGCTGATATTGTTGGTGAACAATTCGAAGTGTATTTGGTGTTCCCAGAAAAATATTAAGAAGCTATTGTTTTTGCGCAAGGTAGGCGCTGCTGAGCTTGAGTTCGTCTCGCCTTACGATTACTCTGTTTTTGCATGTATGTTTCGCCTGCGCAATTTTGCGTGAGTCCTAAGAAAGAACCAAAAGAAGAATGACCAAGCCGCGAATTTTAATTGTTGATGATGAAGCACCAGCGCGCTCGCGTATGCGCAGCCTCATTGAGGACATACAAGTAGATTGCCCTTGTGAATTAATTGGTGAAGCCGGTGATGGCCAGACCGCTTTAGATATTTTGGTGGAACAGAAACCTGATATTTTGCTGTTGGATGTGCAAATGCCAGGAATGACGGGAATTGAGTTGGCACAACATATAGCAGCGGCTAAGCTCGAAGTGACACCTGCAATCGTGTTCGTCACGGCCTATGATGAATATGCGTTGAAAGCGTTTGAAGTCCATGCGATGGACTATTTGCTCAAGCCGGTCCGAGCGCAACGTCTACAAGAAGCCGTGCAACGAATTCAATTGTTCAAGGCCCAACCTAGTTCGCAAACGCCTGCGGAAAAACTCAGTGAGTCGGTGCAGGCTTTACCTAAGTTACGTCAAAATTTTTCAGTGCTCGAGAAGAATCGTGTGCTATTGATACCGGTACGCGAGGTTCTGTTTTTGAAAGCGGAACAGAAATACGTGACGATCCAAACCCGTCAGCGTGCTTATCTTACTGAAGAGAGTTTGGTGTCGATTGAATCTGAAATGAGTAGTGTATTTGTCCGCGTGCATCGTAATGCGCTCGTGGCAAGAGAAGCAATTTTGGGTGTTGAACGAGCGACACACATGATTGACGCCGATTCCGAGCATGAACGTGCAACCGACTCGTGGCAAGTCATTGTGCGCGATTCGAATGAGCGTTTGCCTATTTCGCGTCGTCAATGGTCGGTCATAAAAAATTTGGTACGCTAAAAAACAGACAAAAGAGAACGGCTCCAAAAGTTAGTAGCAAGCTCAGTTTGAACTTAGTGCAATTAACAGCGTCTTAGATTCAAACGCAGTGTTCTGTGATTCATCTTTTGCTTGGAAGCGAGCGAAGCATGTCCGACGATTTGGGTAGCACCGAACAATTAACTTTGCAAGAAGGCAGGGATCGTATACAGATCAATGCCCAAGGCGTTCGCCTTCTGAACGGTATTGCAATCACTGCATTTCTGGGTTGCGTAACTGCCTTAATTATCAATCACTTCAAAGACCAGGGGACAGGTGCTGGTGGCGCCTATGCTGGTGTCATTGTTTCTCTTCTTATTCTTTTCAGCTTACGGCGAGGCGCGGTTAGATTTGCGTTGGCCTTGATACTTTGGGGTTTCGCCTTGATTCCGATATTGTTCGGCATGCGTACTTTTGGTTTTGGCGCGCCTGGTGTGGTGTGTATTCCATTGTCGATTATGGCGGCGAGTTGGGCCTTGTCGGTGCGCCATGCAGTGACCTTGACAGTTGCCGTCATCGTCGCATGTTTGTTTTATTACGCTCTAATTAAATATCAGTATATTGTGCCTACAGAGCCAGAGGTTTCCTTGCGGCTCATTATGCTCATTTGCATCATTATCGTTGCCTTGTTATTGGGACTTGTCGGCGTTCGTGCACTGCGTTCGGAGTTCGACCAAGTTAAAGAGCTTGCGAGTTCATTGCAAGCAAAAGCGGATGAGTTGAAACGTTCCGAAGCGTCATTCTCTAGTCTTTTCTTGTCTAACCCTTTACCCGCCATTTCAGGGGACATGCAAGGACATATGCTCGACGTTAATCATACTTTCGTCTCTGCTTTTGGCTATGCACGTGAAGATTTGATTGGTAAGTCGGTGCAAGCCTTGGGCTTGTTTGCGCATGAGGAAGAGCGCCGCTTAGTGGCGAAGTTCACGCTCAGGCAAGGTGTGGTGGGTTATCCTGTAACCATGCGTTTATCGAACGGAGAAAAGCGGCATTATCTGATTAGTACATCCGCTTTTGAGCTTTCAGGTGGATGGCGTTTTGTGGCTTTGTTTTTAGATCAAACAGATCGCTTAGCGGCCGAGAAAGCACAGCATATATTGACGGTAGAACTCGAACAGCGCGTTGCTAAACGTACAGCGGAATTGAGCGATGCTTTGCAAAATTTAAGGCGCACGCAGAGCGATCTAGTACAAGCGGAGAAGCTAGCGTCACTTGGTTCTATGGTGGCGGGTATTGCACATGAATTGAACACACCAGTGGGCAATGCCTTGATGGTGGCCTCGACTTTGCTTGATCAAGAAAAACAGTTCGAAGCTGGATTGGTGAATGGCTTATCGCGCAATACCCTCAATCAATTTCTCTTTAATATTCGAGATTCAGGCGATATCCTCGACCGCAATCTCCGTCGAACGGCAGACTTAATTAATAGCTTTAAACAAATCGCTGTTGATCAAACGAGTGAGCAGCGTCGCGACTTTGACTTGCAAGAAGTGGCTCATGAAGTCTTGGTGACCCTCAGCCCTAGCTTACGTAAGACCAAGCACATTCTTCGCAATGAGATACCGCAAGGGATTAAGCTCAATAGTTTTCCTGGGCCGCTAGAGCAAGTCATCATGAATATGGTTAATAATTCCTTGCGCCATGCTTTTGACGAGGAAGACTTCGGCATCATGCGTATGAGCGCAGAGTTATCTAGCCCCGACGAAGTCAAAATTTCCTTTAGTGATAATGGTAAAGGCATTCCAGCTCAACATATTCAGCGTATTTTCGACCCATTTTTCACTACCAAGTTGGGGCAAGGTGGGTCGGGATTGGGCCTCAGTATTGCCTATAATATTGTGACGGTGATGCTCGGCGGACGGCTCGAAGTACACAGCGAGCTCGGACAGGGGACGGAATTTATCATTGAGATACCGCTGACCGCGCCAGTCGAACAGCGGTCAGCTTAAATGGCACTGATTAGGGCGGCCGAATCAGCAAGCAGCGTGATTCACGGTAACCACGTGAATCGCTAAACCGCCCAAAGATGTTTCCTTGTATTTCGCCTGCATGTCATAGCCAGTCACGCGCATCGTTTCGATGACCTGATCGAGGCTCACATGGTGCGTGCCATCGCTTTTCAATGCTAATGAGGCGGCAGTAATCGCCTTCACCGCACCCATGCCATTGCGCTCGATACAAGGGATTTGTACCAAACCACCAATCGGGTCGCAAGTCATGCCCAAATGATGTTCAATACCAATTTCCGCGGCAGATTCAATTTGCTCATTGGTGCCGCCTAAAGCCGCAGTTAAGCCTGCGGCTGCCATCGCACAAGCAACACCGACTTCACCTTGGCAACCAATTTCTGCACCAGAGATCGACGCGTTTTTCTTGCACAGCATGCCGACCGCGGCGGCGACTAATAAGAATTCGCGTATGCCTTTGACCGGATCACTAGGATGGCAATCTTGTGAATAGTATTTGATGATGGCGGGAATGATGCCAGCTGCACCATTGGTTGGGGCCGTGACGACTCGGCCACCTGCCGCATTTTCTTCGTTGACTGCCATCGCATACAAACTCACTTTATGCATGCCATCATGCGGCAAACTATTGTGCGTTTCATTGGCGGTCAGCCAGAGCTTGGCAGCACGACGTTGCACGTGCAGGCCGCCCGGCAACTCGCCTGTAATTTTCAAGCCACGTTGTATGCATTGGTTCATGACCGACCAAATCTTATCGAGGCCAGCGTCAAGTTCATCTTCACTGCAATGGCACAGCTCATTGGCGCGTAATAAGGCGGCTAAGGAGAGACCAGTGCGTTTGCCATGCGCTAACAGATCAGCCATGGTGGCAAACGGGTAGGGCAAGGTAACGGCGGGGGTGCTGACGACATTGGTGTTGTGTGCGAGCTCTGCTTCGGAGTAGATGAAGCCGCCACCCGTTGAGTAATAGGTATTGCTATAGCTGCTGCCGTCTTTGCGCGTCAACGTAAAACGCAGACCGTTAGGGTGGCCAGGTAAAACTTCTTGTTTGTGCCACAGTACGTCGTTGAGAATATCAAAATCAACTTTGACTTCACCGAGCAAAAGCATCACGCCCGAGCGCGCTAAGTCTTCTAGTTTTTGATCGACCGTGTCGGGAACGACGTCTTGCGGAGTTTCTCCCATCAGACCCAGCAGCACGGCTTTGTCTGTGGCATGGCCTAAACCGGTTAGTGCTAAGGAGCCATAAAGGGCGACTTGAACTTGTTGCGCGTTTTGTAGATCGTGACATTCTTGAAGAAAACGGCGAGCCGCAATCATGGGGCCAACCGTATGTGAGCTTGAGGGCCCAACACCGATCTTAAACAAATCAAAAACGCGCATGTCCATACTAGTGTCCTTTTTCTTGAGATCTGCTTTGGCTTCTACCATCGAGCCTTGTGACGACGATGGTAAAAGTTAAAGCTGTTATATTTTTTCGACCTCACTGAACAGCCAGAGTATGCCGTGTTCAGTTGGTGATACGCACGTTCTTGAGCATGTCTTTCACCAAGGAAGCGAGATCGATTTCTGCTTTCCAGCCCCAGTCTTTGAACGCGGCCTCATCGTTCAAACTTTGAGGCCAACTCGCTGCAATTGCCTGACGGCTGTCAGGCGCGTAGTGTACCTGAAAGTTTGGTACATTTTTTGTAATTTCAGCTGTGAGTTCTTGTGGGTTAAAGCTCATACCACTGACATTGTAGGAAGAGCGAATCTTGATATTTTCTGCTGGCGCTTCCATCAAACTAATCGTGGCACGAATGGCGTCTGGCATGTAAATCATCGGCAAACTTTGCTGTGCTTCGAGGAAGCAGGAATAGGCTTCACCTTTCAATGCGGAATGGAAAATCGCAATTGCATAGTCGGTGGTGCCGCCGCCAGGAGGCGATTTATAGCTGATGATGCCAGGGTAGCGAATGCTGCGCACGTCCACATTGTATTTTTGGAAGTAGTATTCACACAGACGTTCACCCGCCAACTTACTGATGCCATAGATCGTGTTTGGATCCATGACTGTATATTGTGGCGTATTCACGGCTTCAGTATTCGGGCCGAACGCCGCGATAGAAGATGGCCAGAATACTTTCAAAGGCTTGCCAGCTTCGCCACGTATGCGTGCCAGTTCCAAGATATTGAGCAAACCATCCATGTTCAATGTCCAGGCCTTCAAAGGGGCTTTTTCACCCGTCGCCGATAACAGCGCCGCCAATTGATACACTTGTGTGATCTCATATTGGTCATGAATTTCAGCCAAACGTTCGGCGTTCAACACGTCGACTACTTCATAAACCTTGGCACCATACAAACTTGTTGGGCTGATGTCTGCCGCAATTACATTGTCTGCGCCATGTTTGGCCGCTAAAGCGTCGACCAATTCACTACCGATTTGGCCATTGGCACCGATGACTAAAATACGTTCCATATTGCTTCCTGATTTTCTAGATTTCGTTTATTTACTTTGTTGGGGGATTTATTTAATGAGTCCCAACTCACGACCTGCTTGCGCAAAAGCAGCCAAGGCGGTCTGTAATTGTTCTTTGGTATGGGCGGCAGACAGTTGTACACGTACGCGCGCTTGGCCCATAGGTACGACTGGGTAGAAGAAGCCTGTGACCAAAACGCCAAGTTCGTACATGCGTGCTGCAAATTTTTGTGCAACTGGCGCATCGAACAACATGACCGGTACCACAGGGTGTGTGCCTGGTTTAATCGTGAAACCTAATTCAGCAATTTCCTTGCGGAAGAAAGCAGTATTTTCATGCAAACGATCGCGCAATTCTGTCGATTTTGAGAGACGATCTAATACCGCTAAGGAAGCACCGGCGATCGATGGTGCTAAGGTATTTGAAAACAAATAAGGACGCGATTTTTGACGCAAGGTATCGATCACTTCTTTACGGGCCGCAGTAAAGCCACCCATTGCGCCGCCCAAGGCTTTGCCCAAAGTGCCGGTAATGATGTCGATACGACCCATGACATTGTGGAGTTCGTGAGTGCCGCGACCTGTTTTGCCGAGGAAGCCAGACGCGTGGCATTCGTCGATCATGACCAAGGCATCGTACTTATCTGCTAAATCACAAATCTTGTCGAGCTGAGCAATCGTGCCGTCCATCGAGAAAGCACCGTCGGTGACGATAATGCGGTGACGTTTGTCGGCCGCTGCTTGCAATTGTTTTTCTAAGTCGGCCATATCGTTATGGGTGTAACGGAAGCGAGCCGCTTTGCACAGGCGAATACCGTCAATAATCGAAGCGTGGTTTAAGGCGTCGGAGATAATCGCATCATTTTCATCAAACAAAGGCTCGAATACACCACCATTGGCATCAAATGCAGCAGCGTACAAAATCGTATCTTCCATGCCTAAAAAGTCAGCGATCGCGCGCTCTAATTGTTTATGCACGGTTTGTGTACCGCAAATAAAGCGAACGGAAGACAAGCCATAGCCATATTGCTCAGTCGCTTTGATAGATGCTTGTACTGTTTCTTCATCACCCGATAACCCGAGATAATTGTTGGCGCACAAATTGATCAATTGACGGCCGTCATCACATTGCACTAATGAGCCTTGGCGAGAGGAGATTACGCGCTCCGGTTTGTACAAGCCTTGCTCGCGCAATCCATCGAGTTTGCCGGCTAATTCGGTAAAGAATGCGCTTTTCTTAGTGTTTGTGCTCATGAATCGGTCTCCTAATGCAGAGTTTTTGCGGGTTGTTGGTGGTGTTCTGTTATGATCGAATATCAAGTGAATTTCAGTAAATAGCTAAAATTCGTAAAAATTTAATGAATCTTCAAATATTCAATATATTGAACTAAAATTCAATATAGCGAATATTATCTATGCTTATTTGATTTGGCAAGCGAAACTATGAAAAAAGTGATTGCAAAGGTGGTTGCAAGTAAAACAACCAAGGCAAGTTCGGCAACGCCAGCAGCGCCACCAGAGGTTGGAGCAACTCTACAGCGTTTACGGCTGGAAAGAGGCTTAACTTTGGAAGACTTATCCCGCACTGCGGGAGTATCAAAATCCATGCTGTCGCAGATTGAGCGAGAAAAGGCTAATCCAACGATTGCGGTCGCTTGGCGCTTGGCCAATGCCTTGGGCATAGGCATGGCAGAGCTGCTAACGGCTGAAGTTCCCAAGGTCGATCCGATTCGCATGTTGGAGCCGCACGAGACACCGACCTTGCCTGGTGAGCATTCAGGTTATGTCTTGAAGATCTTAGGGCCGATGGAGTTAGCAGGGCGCTTTGAATGGTATGAACTTCTGTTGGCACCGGGTGGAGCTTTGGTCTCGAACGCCCATGATCCAGGTACTTCCGAGCATCTCACCTTATTGGCAGGCAGTGTGGAAGTCGAGATCGAGGGCTTCAAGAAAAAGTTGAAGGTCGGCGGCACAGCACGCTACGAAGCCGATAGGGCGCATGCGATCCGTAATTTAGGTAAGACTGAGGCTAAGGCTTTGATGGTGGTGATACATCGGTAGTAGTGCAAAATTGAGGTGCACCGCGAGACACGGCAAATTTTAAGACAAACCAATATCATAGGTTCATCCTCGAATGTCATGTTAGCCATCAATTGCATACGGGCCTATCTTGTACTTCTTTGCTGCATTTTCACCAAAGATGATAGCTATGTCATCGGACATTCCCCACAACGTATCCGTATCTTTTCCATATTGAGAAGCAGAGAGAAAGACTAAGGAACCATCATCAAATTCAAGTTCAACATCTTGGGGGAAGTCTTGCTTTTCCTGGCCTTCATATTGCGCCCAAGACCAGTAGACTCGAGTCTTTGAAATATTTTTCCCAACTAGGTTAGTCCAATGCTGCTTATAAGTGACATCCCAAACTTTTGCTAACTTAACTTCGTCTTTTAGTGATTTCCTAAAAATTCCAACCCCATACTGAAAATATTCACTATCCCAAATAATGCCTAATATTGATCCATCTGACATTTCGAGGTCACAACCAAAGTCTAGAAGATGCCCTGGAAAGGGATCACATAAGTAATACGGTTCGTCAGTCTCGTACTGAATTTCAAAATATCGCACTCGATGCAAACATTTCCCGACCATCATGGCAGCGAGATCGTTTTCGTATTCTAATTTGCTACGCTTCATAGGACTTGATGGTTAACGTGGGGCTAAAGGACTACGCGCTTTTACACAGGCTCGCTGGAGCGCAAGGTTAGATTGTAGGTGGTTAAAACTTAGACTCCGCATCCTCAACTTCTTTGATCTCCTTGGACGTCAAATATTGCGCTCTCAATTGCCGCCTCATTTCTACGCCAGCGAGGAGAAGCGCAGTAACTTCAGAAACCCATTTTCCAAGCTCAGCATCAGGATAACTCGCCTCGTCAAGTGACCAACACCCGATTTGGTGCCCGTAACGAGCAACCCACTCACCGGGACAGAGCCCTTCATTGAATAAGGTATGGGCATACTCGATACGACCATCACCTTTTATCACTTCAATTTTGCTCATAGCCTTGATCGCAATCTAACGTTTAACTGAACGGCTGGCCGTTACTAGATTTATTAAAGAACCGCGCCGCTTCCGGCCAGTCCGACTCGAGCGCTATGTTAGTGAAACCAGATTGCCTTCCAAAGGCGTCTGACATTAAAAACACTTGTAAATCCAATACAGAAACATGCAACAGCACCTAGACCGGAAACAACAATCGATACAACGTACATGACCGGATTTCTTTCCCAGCTTATGACGATTTGAGTGAATTTTCCAATCACAAAGGGCTCAACGCCTACCCAGGTTGGTAACATGTATAAAATGTACCAAACTCCGAAAACCATTTGCAGAACCGGAACCACTAGACGTTCGAAGAAATTCATTGAATGCTAACGCCGAGCTAAACGGAATTGCGCGCAACGCGCCGTAACCGAAGAGCGAGTGATTGATAGAGTGTTGAGCGTTGAAACGCCAACACGCGCAGCTTCCGACTTGGGCGACCTGTTAAACCCATCGCATTCAAGATTGCACCTCAATTGATTGACTCCAATGCAGCACGAGTCGCGTGGTGCGCTGCAAATTTGAAACCCGACTGGCACGAATCTGCTGTGTGCCATTTAATACTGACCAAGCGGCATGCAAATGTATGCGAGGACTGAAGCTGGATTAGCGCCTCCCGAACTGCACGCTCCACTACCAAATCATAGTTATTACTTTGAGGCCAGGTCACGACCGAGGTGAAATGAAACTCTGGCGCACGCTCAAATTCAAGCGTTACGCATCCATGAATGCCACGCGGCCCCACATTGCGGTGAGTCTCGCAAGTGGCAGAAGCATAGGGAGGGCGATGTGGACTCATTTGAGGTTTAACGCATCGCATCACCGGAGAAATAAAGTTGCAGAGCAAAGCGGTGCGGCTTTATTTTGTCCGAGTGCATGCGTTTGTTATGCAATAGTTCCACGAATTGCCTCCGATATTGTAGAAGCAATTTCTTCAATATCAGCTAATGGATTCGCCGCAACTGACCTGAGCCACTTCTCGTTATCAAGCATGCAGGTTGAAAACATCCCCTCAGGTAAACACTGGAAAAATTTCTCGGTGCTCATAGTGAGAGGGCGGAATATTGTTACACCTGTTTTTGGCATTGCCCAAAGGGAGATTTTGTCTTCTTTTGTCAATTCGGTTGCAAGTATGTTTGCCATCGACATTGAATGATCTATACGATCAGCAATACCCTCTTTTCCCCATGCGATCATTGTGGCCAGCAATGGTATTGCGGATGCTCCGCGCGAGCCTTGAACCCCAATATTTGGGACGGCCAAATAGTCCCCACCCAAACTTATAGCTGAGTTGGCAAGGTCTGCGTCACGAAACATAATCAGTGCCGAATCCTTGGGTTGGAAAAACCACTTATGAGCAGAGATAGCGACAGAATCTGCTTTATCAATGCCATCAAGTAGATGTGCATGATTTGAGCTTAGACGCAGTGGGCCCGCCCAAGCGGCATCAACATGAGTCCATTTTGCTTGACCAGCCAGTGTAAGAGGATCAATTACGCCTGTAGCTGTTGTGCCTGCCGTTAAAACCAAACAAGCATTTGATATATCACCGATTTTATCTAGGTCAATTTGGCCAGAGGTGTTGGTTGAAATCTGCTCATAAGGCAAGCCGAGTATTTTGGCTGCTTTTTCGATGCTTATATGCGCTGCCTTTGAAGCAATGATCTTCTCTATACCTTTTGCATCTCTTGCGGCCCATAAGGCCGTTAGATTTGCTATTGTCGAGCCGGAACACATATGACCCCCATTCATACCAAAGAAAGGGGTCAACCAATCCATAACCTTTTTTTCAGCTTCTATAGCAAATGGCGCTGTGGCAGGATGTAGAAGATTTTGATTTAGTCGAGCGTTCCAAAGAGTGGTAGCCCAAGTAATCCACGGTGTCGGCGGATCCATGTGAGCCAATGCATGACTATCATCTAAACGAGCTGCACGCCCAAAAACATGAGGTGCAAGCAGATCCAATGTCTGAACTTCCCCAATGCCACGTTCTGGAAATCTATCAGGTAAATTTTCTTGTATCTTAGACACTTGGCGAAGCAGATTAACCGCATGTTCCAGACCTGTATCTGGAAGAAAACTTTTATCTTTTTTGCTCATGATCTGCCTTTGTCATGCATCGTGCAGCTAAGGGGCGCGCTGACGGCGCGTCCCACTTGAGTGATGGGATGGACTCCCCCGCCTTTTTGCGCGATATTAAGCGCACTGGTTCACATTGGGTATGGGGATCAGATTTCAACGTAAGGAGTCCACTATGAAT
>CANHZI010000075.1 GCA_947464955.1 Oxalobacteraceae bacterium | reverse complement strand
CGGCTGACGCGACTCTTGATTGCCGATAGGCTGACACCTTCACGTTCTGCAAGTTCACGCATGCCTATGCCATCGAGCTCACTTGCCAACAAACTGTCACGATAGAGTGGCGCGAGTTGCTCGGCAAATGGTCGCAGGCAGAGCGCAAGTTTGCTATGCAGTTCTAATTCATTTTCTTCTGAGATCCAATGCGATTCGTCGAGCTCAACATGAGGCTCTGCTTGCGCACGATAGTGATCAATCACGGTCGTGCGCGCCGCGGTGTAAAGCCACGCAGTGACGTTCGCAATCGTCTTGCCGGAGCGATGCGACTGCAGCGCTTTGACGAAAATATCCTGCAGGAGATCATCTGCCACACTCGCATCAGATACATGGCGTCGCAAGAAACTGCGCAACTGCTGGCGCAAGGCTAGGTAGGCGGTTCCGAGTTCAGGTGATGTAGCGGTAGCGAGCATGGGTACTCCTTAGCAGCAAGACGATTTGGTCGCCGTAGCCTCCTTAGGCACACAGCAATTACCAGCTGCTTTTTCTTCCGCATTGCTCATCACGGGAATGCAGCACGCTGTAGTGTCGGGCGCATGGTCATCACCAAATTCGACGGCGTCGGCCATCGTGAAATAATGTTCCCATGCGAGGCCTTGTGGGTCGAGCGTCCAATGCTTTTCGCTTTTCGCATAACAGCAAGTGGCGTTTGATTGATCAATACTTTGTCCTTGCGATGCGGCATCTGCCAAGGCCTTTAATTCTGCTAACTCTTCTGCAGTATCAACCTGCATGCCGAAATGATTCAAGCCGACGGTGTGGCCTCGCTTAGAAATCGCAAAGTTGATGCACGGATCGTCCAGCATCCATTTCGCATAATCCGCTTGTTGCTTACTCGGTGCCTGTCCAAACAATTTGCTGTAGAAGGCAATATTGGTATCTAAGTCGTCTACTGATACGTGTACATGAAAGCGTTTCATTGGATTCTCCTATTGAATTGTCGATTCATCGATGTGATGTACTGGTATAGACGGAGCTTGTGCAAAAAGGTCGCAAGAAATTCTTAGAAAAGTTTAAAAGTGTCAAACTATTTAGTTCCTTGTCTCCGCATCGTGAATCCGACGATCAAAGAAATTGCCATCGCTGGTACCCAACTCAGCACGAAACCAATCAAGAAAAAGGGATCGAGAAAATGCAGCTCAATTGCAGCTAAGACTTGAAACAGGATGCAAGATGTTAAACTTGCACCGATTGATGCCAGCCATACACGCGGCCAAAAATGATGCCAAATCCATGCGGATACCAGCGCTATGCATGCGAACACGAGCAGAATCATTCACTTCCTCACTTAACAAGCTTAGCCAAGTAAACCCCAGAACGAGAACCTACCCCACTTCAGGTTCCACCAACAAGGCCAATTGCGCCAAGGACTCTTGCCAACCGAGATAGCAAAGCTCGAGCGGAATCGCCTCTGGAATGCCTGACTGAACAACATGCAACTCCGTTCCACAAATCACGGGACGTAATGTCACAGTGACGTCGAGTACACCAGCTAGGTTCGGATCATCGAATTGATCGGTATAGCGTATCAGTTGATTCGGCACCAACTCGATGTACTCGCCGCCAAAAGATTGGCTTTGTTGCTTGGCGAAGTTAGTAAAAGTCATTTTAAAACTACCACCGACCAATGGCTCAAAGTGATGTACGGTGCATGTGTAGCCGTAAGGTGGAATCCATTTTGCCATGGCCTCGGCGTTGAGAAATGCACGATACAAACGTTCGGCAGGGGCAGTGAAGACACGGTGAAGCTTGACGGTATTGCTCATTTGATGGGCTCCTATTTTGCTTTCTTATTTAATTTTTTCGTTGTTCTGTCCGAGATTTCTTACAACAAGATAAAAACTGTACAGATTTTCTTACAATGTGCGAACGCACAATTTCTCTACTTCATTTAAATCAAGCTTTGTGTAAAACAGCAAACATCTCGAAATAGCATGGTGCCATAATTTCCTCGACTAATATCCATTAGTTGTTTCAATCAAGACGGCAGTGGTTTTACCCAACCGCTGCTGTCCGTTCCCATCAAACTAAACAAATCAAAAACAAGAGAGACATCATGATCGTAGGCGTTCCTAAAGAAATCAAGAACCACGAATATCGCGTGGGTATGACCCCCTCTTCAGTACGTGAATTAACGTCGCGCGGGCACCAAGTATTGGTACAAAAAAATGCTGGTGCTGACATTGGACTCAGTGACGAGCAATACCTCGCAGTTGGTGCAGAACTGGTCGAAACGGCCAAAGAAATTTTTGAACGCGCGGAAATGATCGTCAAAGTCAAAGAGCCGCAACCCGTTGAGTGCGCGATGCTGCGCCCAGGTCAGATCTTGTACACTTATTTGCACTTGGCTCCTGATCCTGAACAAACCGCGGCCTTGGTGAAGTCTGGTGCAATCTGCATCGCTTACGAAACCATCACCGGTGCGAATGGTGGCTTACCATTGTTGGCGCCGATGAGTGAAGTAGCAGGTCGTATGTCTATCCAAGCGGGTGCTGCGCACTTAGAAAAATCCAAAGGTGGCATGGGCCTACTACTCGGCGGTGTGCCAGGTGTGGCGCCAGCCCATATCGTCATCATTGGCGCAGGCGTGGTTGGGACCAATGCAATGCAAATGGCCGTGGGCACTGGTGCTCGCGTCACCGTTCTCGATAAGAGTGTCGATCGCTTACGTCAATTGGATTTGGTGTACGGCAATCGTATCTCCACCGTTTACTCCAATGCGCAATCGATTGAAGAGGCGGTATTGTCCGCAGACTTGGTCATCGGTGGCGTCTTAGTTCCGGGTGCTGCTGCGCCCAAACTGGTCAGTCGCGATTTGATTTCTCGCATGAAGAAAGGTGCAGTTGTCGTCGACGTCGCCATCGATCAAGGCGGTTGCTTTGAAACTTCACACGCCACGACTCATGCAGAACCAACCTATGTGGTTGATGGTGTGATTCACTACTGCGTCGCCAACATGCCAGGTGCAGTTGCACGGACTTCGACATTCGCTCTCAACAACGCTACTGTCGGTCACGCAATTGCATTGGCGAGCAAGGGTTGGAAACAAGCGCTACGTGATGATGTACATTTACGTCATGGCTTAAATGTATGCGAAGGTAAGGTCACGTATGAAGCCGTCGCACGCGATTTGGGCTACGACTATGTAGCGGCAGAAAGCGTATTGAATTAAACGAAATTCAAAGAAAGAAATAGCGGCTCTCGCATTTGCGATGCCGCTATTTTTTTGAGAGAAAAAGTGCTGCGCCTTGCAACACTTCATCGATTTCTCACATTACTTTCCAGCGCTTACACCGCCAATACCATCGACCGTTTTGCTAATCGACTTTGGATGACCGTAGTAATTCAAAGATCCGATACCTTGTACATTGGCTTTCAATTTCTCTGACGCATACACATTTACCGAGCCAATTCCTTCGACGTTTGCTTCAACATTTTCAGCGATCAATTCTTTCGCTTCAACATGGCCTACACCCTGCGCACGCACTTTGAAGTTAGTGACTTTGCCTGTCATCACCAGCATGCCGACACCTTCATAATTTAGATCAAAACGATCGCCGTTGATATTCTTAACTTTGGTCATGCCCGCACCTTCCATTTTGAACTTGGTCAAACTTGGGGTGGTGACGATGACTTTCAAATCATCAGAAATGCGAATGTTTTTCTTCTCTTTGTAGCTAATCAGAAGTTCATCACCACTGATATCTGTCACGACTTGTGAGATGTATTTGTCGTCGCCTTTAACACGAATCGAATACGCTGGGCCGACTTCAACTTCAACGATCAACGCGCCCTGTGTACGAATCGCTGTGAACGGCGTCGCAGTGCGACTTTGCTCACCCGCCAAAGCCAAACCTGAAACCAATGTGAGTGCTGTGCCAACAGCTGCTGCCATACCGAAAAGACGAGATTGACGCATTTGAAGCTCCTTAAATGAGTACTGAGTGAGTACTGAGTGAGTACTGAGTGAATACTGAACAATGAGTGTTGCTTGAGGTTTAACTGATTGAACCATGGAAGGAAGTTTGCCCGTTTTTTCGAATGCTGTCTGCAAAAGGCGATAAATTGCCGATAGTGTGTGACGAACTGCAAAAAAGCCCACCTCAAATGCAAAAGAAAACGGCGCACAAGGCGCCGTCTTTCTCAACTTACAGCAATGCTGCCGCGATTACTTCATGGATGCGGCAGAAGCTGCTGATGCCGCAGCGGATGCCGCTTTGTGGGCTTTATGTGTCGCTTTACCATGTTTCTCTACTGTTTTATCAGAAGCTTTTTCTACAGCCTTTTCTGTGCTGGCTGCAGCACTTGCAGCGGCCGCTTTTACTTCAGTTTTCACTTCTGGTTTAGCCGCTGGTTTCGCTTCAGCCTTAACAGCAGGTGCGCTAGCGGCTGCACTTGCAGCAGCACTGGCGGCATGTGCTTTAGGCGCAGATGCATGGGCACTTGATGCCGCTGCTGCCGCGGGCGCAGCTACTGGTGCGCTGGCTTTCGCCGCAGATGCAGGCGCTGCAGTCTGCGTTTGCGCAGCATTTGCAAAAGCTGCACCCAAAGTAAATGTCGCAGCAACGATAGAGAGTGTGAGCTTTTTCATGATCAATTCTTCTTCCATTAAGTAGTGTTCTGTATCAGAACTAAAAGGTGCTTCTATTGTTCGGTATTGCCTTACTTCGCTTTACATCGCAGCCTTGCTGCTGCGTATTGCCTTAACGGTGCCCAAGATTTTTGTGTTGACAGGTTTTCGAAATATTTTTTTGCTGCTCGAAATGCAAAATTCAAACTCGAACACTATTTGCATCAATGGAAAAATAAATGAAGCCAACATCCGAAGTAGGAAAAACGACGTCAAATGGGGTTGGATTTTATGCTTTCAAGCCCCCTAAATTTTTAAATTTTTTTCTCTTGAAATGTCTTTTTACTCGCCACATATCGGAATCAGCAGATGCTCAAGTGAGGTCTGCCAGAGGTGAGAAAGAACTTGATAACACGTCTATCTCACCATTCATTTTTTAGTTTATCGCTTCAATTTAAAAGGATAATCATCATGCGTAATTTCGACTTTTCCCCACTCTATCGTTCCGCAATCGGTTTTGATCGCTTGGCCCATTTGTTCAACGAAGCACAACGTGCAGAATCCACGCCGAGCTACCCACCGTACAACATTGAATTAGTGAACGAAGATCAATACCGTATCAGTATGGCGATCGCAGGTTTTGATCGCAGTGAGATCGAAATTGAAACTGAGCGTGATGTATTAAAAGTTGTAGGTCGCAAAGCGAAACCCGAAACGCAAGGCACCTTCTTGCACCGCGGTATCGCATCACGCGATTTTGAACACAACTTCCGTCTAGCAGATCATGTCAAAGTTGTCGGTGCTCGCCTCGATAACGGTTTGCTCAATATTGAACTGCAACGTGAAATTCCAGAGGCACATAAACCTCGCCGTATTTTGATTGATGCTGAACCTCTGCGTACGGTGAATACACCCGATCAGCTGCAAGCTGCATAAACCTCAGCGACATTTGTTTTCTTCATTGTTTTGTTTCGTTTCCCTTAGGGCGTAGCTGGCGACAGCTACGCTTTTTTTTATCTATTTTTTCCCGTCGCTTATCCCCTATCGCTTTCCGAAGCCCGCAATCCACGGTTTGCTGGAAAGCTCAGCTCACATCGCAGTCAAAAAGTATAATAAATAGATACTAAAGACGGCAAACATATCAACTAAATACAATTAAGTTGAATAGAAATATTCCAAATGGCACAGTTCGTCTCAAGCCTGATCCGCCTCAGTCTTGGCAACAACAATTGCACAGACCAGCGTGATGGCTTGAATCAATACACCCATCCACAGCCATAGGAATAGAAAGCATGAATCAGCAGATTGAATCGCTTGCAAACACTGAATTTGTCTTAAAAGCACCGGAAGTGATTTCGCCGGTCAGCGCGGAGTCAGCAGCACGCGCCCTGCCTTTGAATCCAGATTGTCGTTCTGCCGTCGAAGAGCAAGTCGAGCGCTTCATGCATGCCTTGTTGACCGAAGATCTGCAAAGCGAAGATTTCAAACATAAACTTGATAGTGCGTTTGCCCTTGGTCGTGAGGAGATCGCAATCGCGTCTGGCTTAATGCAATCGCGCTTAATGCAAGCAAACTTCATCGGCGTGGAAGAAGGTTCAGCTTTCAAAGCCATACAAGAAATGCGTTCGCAACTTGATACGCTTAACCCTGGTAAAGAGGGCGATTTACTGCAGCCCAATAAGTGGTTAGGCATTATCCCTTACGGAAACAAGCTCAAAACCTACTTCCGTAAATACCAAGCGGCATCGACACAACTACAAAAGAGTATGCGGCAGTTGTACGCGGCACGGGATGATTTGCAGCGCGATGTCGTCGATATTGAAGCCTCACGCGTGAAATTGTGGGAAGCGATGCAAAAGCTGACGGCAGCGGTGCATTTCGCTCGGACCTTGGATACACGATTACAGCAACAAGTTGAACAGCTCAAAATCCATGATCACCTTCGCGCCAAAGCGCTGGAACAAGAGGTGCTGTTTTACGCTCGACAAAACTTGCAAGACATGTTGACGCAACAGGCTGTTTGTACAAATGCCTATTTGGCACTCGATGTATTGAAACGCACGGGGCGTGAAATGATGAATGGCTGCAGTCGCATCGCCACCACTGGCATGAGCGCCTTAGTCGTGGCGCAAACAGTAGCGCGCGCAACCGGCAATCAGATCAAGGTGATGGATAGCTTAACTAGCATCAATCAAACCATAGAGAACATGATCACGGAAACAGGGCGAGCCTTGAATCAACACGTCGATCGCGTCAATCAATTTGCGCAGAATCCTATGGTAGGAATTGATAAGTTGAAAGAGATGTTCGATCAAACTTTTCAAGCGATGGATGCCATGGACAACTTCCGCAGCAAAGCAATTGAAGTGATGGGTCAAAACAATCTGGTGATCGCTGATCAGTTGGAGAGAGCTAAACACTATCTCGATCGTTATCGTCAGCAACAAACTCGCGAACTGCACAAAGCTGAGTTAGCTGGTCCAGTCGCCCTGTAATTCCAAATACAAAGACAGAAATCTCAGGAAATCAAAAAATAGGAGTAGTTATGGCAACGCAATACATTATGCAACGTGATAGTAAGGGTTGGCATTTTCAGGTGTGGGTTTCATTTATTTTGGCGATCGTCGCCGCTGGCGCTGGCGTAGTTCAGTTACCAGGCCAAGAACTCGATCGTGCCTTCGTCGCACTCGGTCTGTTCTTCAGTTTGTTTGCGAGTTTTACGGTCGCAAAAATGATACGTGACAACCGTGATGGTCAAATCGATACGACCTCATGGACGATGACCGTATGGGCAGCCTTTGTCGCCGCTCTTGCATTAACCGCTTGGGGTTTATGGCGTATGAATATTCCAGTATGGGAGAAGAGCTATATGGTGGTCAGTTGGTTATTCTTAATCACCACCACTTTTACTCTCGCGAAGACCGTACGTGACGCCCATGAAGCGGAATTAATGGAACGCGCGGCGAACAATGCGAACAATGCGAACAATAACTGATGCTTACAAATCTAGCTTAGAAGAACGAGCTGATTGAACCTGCTTAGCCTCAAGAAAGCGCTGCTGTTGCACGAGTTGTTCAGCAGCGTTTTCTTGTAGGTGAGATTCATGTTCTTGCAAGCCTTGCTGCAGCAATATCAGCTGGGATTTCAAGAGCATCAGCGCAGTTTTATTTTCTACAATGACTTGGTCGCAACGCGCTTGTGCCGGAACCTTCAAATATGCCTGCAAGCTATCCGGCAAATAACGCTCGACAAATTGCTGCAGATAAAAGTGCTGTTCTAAGTTGAGAGTTAGTGTCGAATCAGCATTCGCCAACATCTGCATCACGCGATCTAGTTGCTGCCTGATCTGCTGCAAACTCACCTGAACTTCCTCATCACTCTCCGCATTGACTTTGGCGATCAATTGATCGACTCGTTGCAAGTGATCAAGTTGAAAAACGAAGGGTAGCGCTTGCTCCACGTGCTTCCGCTTGTTTTCACGCACACCATGTAGATACAAAAAGCCACTCAAGCCCACACCTGCAGCTGCAATTACTGCGAGTATCCCTGAGCCGCCGATAATCGCCACTCCAAGCACGCCGCCCGAACATAGCAGAGTACCTCCCGCGATCAACTTTCCACTCGTCATGTGACTCTGCTTGGGCGAAGCGGCTCCAACCAATGAAGTTTGATGCCTTTGCTTTAGTAGCGCGACCCGTTGCTGTTCCGCCGCGCTCAATTGCGCTTGCTGCTGCAATGCCTGTTTGCGGGCAGTACGCAGATTAATAGGTCGTGAAGAGTGAACCTGGTGAGGATCTTGATTAGGCATGCGCGTATGAACAAGAATGTGACACGATTAAGAGAGCGAAAGTTCTAGCGATGATGTTGGGCTTGATCATAGCATTTTCAATCCAGCCTAACTTGGTTTAGATATCTGCAAAAAGATCGACTAAGCATTGGCGCAACCACTGGTTACCCTCATCTTGTGCAAAGCGACGATGCCAAAAAATATTGGTTTGTAAGCTCGGTAATTTTAGCGGCACTTTGCTGTACGCGAGCCGGAAATGTTGGGCAGCACTCGCCGCCAATTTTTGCGGCACGATGGCGACCAAATCCGTGTGGCTCAAGATATAGGGAACTGCCGAGAAATGCGGTACGGTAAAGTTCGCACCGGCACTGATTCCCGCCTTCTCTAATGCTTGATTAATTTTGTCGTAAGGGCTTTCTTTGGTCGACACAATTAAGTGCTCCGCCGCTAAGAATTCTTTCAGACCTACTTCCTCGCCCGCGTCACGCAGCACTGGGTGATGCTGACGATGCAAACAAACATAGTCTTGCTGGAACAAGCGACGATGATAGAGTGCGCCGGAAATCTCATCAAAAGCACCTAAGGCCAGATCTATCCTTCCTGTTTCCATTTCCGCCATCAAATCCACGCTATTGGCGCGCACAGTTGCGATTTGGATATGGGGTGCTAGTTGCCTACATTGCTCGATCAAGAGCGGCATGAAATACATCTCGCCGACGTCGGTCATGGCAATCGTAAAACGACGTTGGCTATTGGGGCTATCAAAACGCTCTTGTTGATTAAGTGCCTTGGTCACGTTCGCTAGCGCGGCGGCTATCGGGTCAGCCAACTGCTGGGCCAAAGGGGTGGGCTGCATGCCTAGTGAGGTGCGGACAAATAACTCATCATTAAAGGTTTTACGTAGACGTGCAAGAGCATTGCTGACCGCAGGCTGCGACAAATTAAGCTTACGCGCCACACTAGAAATTTGTCGTTCTTGAAACACTTCTTGAAACACAACCAACAAATTTAAGTCGATGTCTTTAGCTTCGATCAAACTTTACCCCACTATTGATTTCATGAATGATCTACATTTTAGTATTTATATCGCAAAAAAGGGAGCTTTCCACTACATTAGCGTCTCATTCTGCGACGCTAAGCCAATAAAGTAATTCAAGTCTGTCGCTAAAGACGGCTGAAAACCTAGCGAAATAATTGCAGCACTTCCTTTTTATACCTTGACCGTTTTCTCCTTTCATTTGGAAATGATGATGAACAAGAACTACATGACCGGCTTTGCCAATGAATTCGCGACCGAAGCGCTGCCCGGTGCTTTGCCGCAAAACCAAAACTCCCCGCAAAAATGTGCCTACGGCCTGTATGCAGAACAGATTTCGGGCACGGCTTTCACAGCGCCACGTCATGCAAATCGCCGCTCATGGACTTATCGTATTCGCCCAGCGGCCATGCATCAGCCTTTCGTGCAAATCGACAATGGCCAGATGACGAATGACTTCACACAAGTACCAAGCACACCGAATCAATTGCGCTGGGATCCACAACCGATGCCAAGCACGCCAACTGATTTCATCGAAGGCTGGATGACGATGGCAGGCAATGGCTCAGCCGATGCGCAAACCGGTTGCGCGATTCATTTGTATGCGGCCAATCGCAATATGGTCGACAAATTTTTCTACGATGCGGATGCGGAACTCTTAATCATCCCACAGCAAGGTCGACTACACATTAAAACCGAGATGGGCTTGATTGATATCGAACCACAGGAAATCGCGGTCATTCCACGTGGTGTACGTTTCCAGGTCGAGTTGCCTGATGGCGAGGCACGTGGTTATGTTTGCGAAAATTTTGGAGTCATGTTGAAGCTGCCAGACTTGGGCGTCATCGGCTCCAATGGTTTAGCCAATCCGCGTGACTTCCTGACACCAACCGCGTGGTATGAAGATCGTGAAGGCGACTTCCAATTGGTAGCGAAATTCAGCGGTAATTTGTGGAGCGCGAAGATTGGCCATTCTCCACTCGATGTCGTAGCATGGCACGGCAATATGGCGCCCTACAAATACGACCTGCGTCATTACAATACGATAGGTTCAATCAGTTACGATCATCCTGATCCATCGATCTTTTTGGTCTTGCAATCACCAAGCAATACACCAGGTGTCGACACCATCGATTTCGTGATTTTCCCACCGCGTTGGTTGGCGGCAGAGAACACCTTCCGCCCGCCTTGGTTCCATCGCAATATCGCCAGTGAATTTATGGGCTTGATTCACGGTCAGTACGACGCGAAATCAGCGGGCTTCCGTCCAGGTGGCGCTAGCTTACACAACTGCATGAGCGGTCATGGTCCGGATGCACCGACCTTCGATAAAGCCAGCAATATCGACACCAGCATCCCGCAAAAAGTGGATAACACGATGGCCTTCATGATCGAAACCAATACGATTATTAAGCCAACACGTGCCGCGATGAACTCACCACAATTGCAGCCAGATTATTTCCAATGCTGGCAAGGTATCAAGAAAAATTTCAACCCGAATCAAGCCTAATTTTTGCGCATCTGAAAGCGACCTATGTCAGTACAACTTAATGAAACACACAATCCAGCGCTGCGTAGCTGGGTTACTTCTGCCAATAGCGGCGACACCGATTTCCCAATTCAAAACCTGCCTTTTGGTGTTTTTCGTCGCGCTGGTAGTCACGAACATTTCCGCATTGGCGTCGCGATCGGCGATCAAATTCTCGACATCCATTTAGCGCAACAAGCGGGTGTCTTCGCGGACGTGACCAACTCCGCTTTAGCCAATGCATTGAACGCCTCTAATTTGAACGCCTTAATGGGCTTGGGCAATGGCGTGTCATCACAAGTACGATTGGCTTTGTCCAAGGCCTTGCGTGAAGGCGCAAGTGCGCAGGAAAAATTAGTCGGCGCCTTGGTCGCGCAAAGTGAGGCCGAATACGCCTTACCAGCACAAATTGGTGACTACACCGACTTTTATACGTCGATTCATCACGCGACTTCGGTCGGTAAGTTATTCCGCCCCGATAATCCTTTGCTGCCAAATTACAAATGGGTGCCGATTGGTTACCACGGCCGCTCCTCGTCGATTGGCGTCTCCGGCCAACAATTCCGCCGTCCGATTGGTCAAACTATGCCACCAAACGCCACTGCACCCTCTTTCGGTCCAGCCAAGCGAATGGATTATGAATGTGAAGTCGGTGTCTTTATCGGCCAAGGCAATGCTTTGGGTGATGCCATTAGCATCGATCAAGCAGAGCAGCATGTGTTCGGCTTATGCTTGCTCAATGATTGGTCTGCGCGCGATGTACAAGGCTGGGAATATCAACCGCTCGGCCCTTTCTTAGCGAAGAATTTTGCCTCGACGATTTCACCATGGGTAGTCACCATCGAAGCCTTGGCTCCGTATCGCAAAGCTTGGCAACGCGACGCCGCCGATCCACAGCCTTTGGCGTACTTGGAACATGCGGATTTGCGCACATGTGGTGCATTTGATATCCAACTCGAAGTCTTACTGCAAACAGAGAAAATGCGTCAAGACGGCCTGCCAGCGCAGCGCTTGTCCTTGTCGAATTTCAGTCATTCCTATTGGACAGTGTCACAGATGGTCACGCATCACACAGTCAATGGCTGTAATCTACAAGCAGGCGATTTCCTTGGTTCTGGCACACAGTCTGGCCCCTTGCCGGAAGAAGCAGGTTCCTTATTAGAATTGACCGAAGGCGGTAAGAAGCCTATCGTCTTCAGCAATGGTGAGCAACGTGTTTTCATCGAAGACGGCGACAGCATCATCATGCGTGGCTGGGCACAAAAAGACGGTGCACCGCGCATCGGCTTCGGTGAAGTCGAAGGCCGTTTGCTACCTGCACGTAGCGTCTAATCTGACCGACCTCAGCAATACTAAAGTAATGCTAAAGAATAGTCATGCCAAGCTGGCATGACTATCGCAGCCTTGCTCGGTTTATGTGACTTTTCTCGCACAATTCTCGCTATTCACGCCGTCGCTGACTCAAAAACGCTTTGCAGCCGCCGTTAAGCTGACATACTCTGTCACTGTTCGATGCTCTTTTCCTTGATCGCTTAAGATGAAGTTTCCCGCTTTTTTGACTGGTTTAAGTATTCTGACTACGGTCATGTGTGGCACTTGCTTTGCACAGACTAAGGCCAGCATCAACGACGCCGCCAGCAAAGCAGAAACGAATGTCACGCTGGTGCCTTTAATGATCAGTGAAGAAGTGACCGGCGACTTAAAGCTAGAACCACTGCCAAACGAGACGAGGGTGGTGATTAACTTCTTAGAATCACAACTACCAATACGTTTCGATCTTCAGCGCCAGCCATGGAAACGCGCCCTCGACAAAGCCTTTGCCGGAGAGGGGATGATTTTTGGGATTTCAAAAACGGCCGAAAGACTTAAGCATTTAAATTTCTCTGAACCTTTTTATGACGACAATGTGTGGCTAGTCACTCGCTGCGATAGCCAATTCAGTTTTAATGGTTTGCCTGACCTCAAAGGCAAGACCATTGGTGTCGTGCGAGGTGCAAGTGCTGGTGAAGAGTTTGACGCGCAGGCCAATAAACTATTCAAGATTGAAGACGATACAGGGCAAACCCAAGGTCGCTTCACCAAACTTTACCAACGCCGGATGGACGCGCTCATTTTTTTCAAAGCCAATAGCAACCCCGTGAAACTAGCGCGTGAACTAAACCGTCTCTACCTACCCAAAGATCATCCAAGTGATCAAATCGGCGGGAATTTCTGCGTGCTGAATAAGCCAGTGGCGACGACCAGTGTGCATATCGCCCTACAAAAAAATCGTGATCAGAGTCTATTGCAAAAGATCAATCAAGCGGTGCTTGCAGGACGCAAATCCGGCTTATTGCAAAAACTCATGGCGGGCGAAAAGTAAAACTTCTATTTAGTCCAGATTTGAACAAGACCGATCAGAGCAAGCAGTATCAAAAATCGCAAGCGTTTTGGCTTGATAAGTTGGTGTTGCGCTTTTCTCATAGGATTGTTTCCTGTGCATTTCTTGTCACTTAGTTTCTGAAAACGATCAGCGGTGAGGTCTTCATCGCCAGCGTCGACTGTTGAACAACTGCAGTAAGCGCGGCAAGTGAAGTCAGCAATATCGCAATCACTATCGTCCACAAGCCTATCGGTGCGCGCTCAGCAAATTCAGAGAGATAAACCCAAATACAGAAAGCCGAAATCGGCACTGCGATCACACTACTCCATATCATGAGCACGGCATATTCCTTTAGTACCATTGCAGTGATCGACTGCTTCCCTGCACCATAAATCTTGCGAATAGCAATTTCCTCGGCTCTTCGCTGCACATTATATGCCGCCATCACATAGACGCCGATAGCGGCAAGTATTAGGCCTAACAGAGCGGACAATAGAATCATCTTGCTCAAGCGAATATCTTCTGCGTGGTTTTGCGCGATCAGCTCTGCGCTTTTGATTGGATCGAATATTTGTTCATTAAAATACCGACGCCACAACGATTCAATTTGTGCCAGTGTTGCAACTTCGGCGCCTCTAATTCGAATAGAGAAAACAGGCCCACTCAAACTTTGTGTAAAAACTCTAGGCCCCTCACTCTCATGCGCATTTTGGAAACGCACATCAGGAATAACGCCAATAATTTGCGAGGCGACTGTCGCTCCACTTAGAGTTGGAGTAATGAACTTTCCAACTGCCTGATTAGCGTCGTCGAAGCCCAAGGCTCGCACAGCTCTGTCATTGAGCACAATGATTCGATCATTCTCGACGGCATCGATAGCCGAATCAAAGACACGGCCTGCGATCGGCTTAATTTGATGGACTTCAAAAAAGTTCTGCGATACCCAATGCCGGACAGGTGCGACTTTATGCTCATTATCTAACCGAAGTTGTCCCTGAAAGCCCATAAAATCTCGTCCGACTGGGACACTAGAATAAGCCACACTATCGACCCCACGTAACCCTTTTAATTCCGCAATGAATCCAGAATATTTCGTTTCATCATAGTCAGCCTGTAGATTTATGACCCATAAGTTTTCGAATGAAAATCCTTGTGCAAATCGCGTGGTATAGAAAGTTTGCCACGCAATCGCCAAAGCTATCGCCCCAAAAACAGTCGCTGCAGAGAATTGCAGAATAGAGAGGGCTCTGCGCGTTCGCGCACCTGAGCGCCCCTCTGAATTTCCGCGTCCTGATAAAGCATGATTTGCATTCACACCCAACACTAGGAAAATCGGATACACGCTCAACAGCATACCGAGAATCAAAGAAAATAGAGCGGCGAACAACACATGTTGCAAACTAAAAATAGTATCGAGAGAACGCCCAGAAATCTCTACAAAAAGTGGAAAGAACATCCAAGCCAAGAGTAAGCCCAAGCCCAACGACAAGGAACTCCAAAGGAGAGATTCCGCCAAAAATTGAGAAATTATCTGCAACCTCGGCACGCCAATTGCCTTATAGACGCCAACCTCCTTTTGCCTTCGAACCAAACGCGCCATCCCAACATTCACAAAGCTAAAGGCGGAAATGAGAAACACCAAAAAGCCTACTACACATAGGGCAAGGACGATACGCTTATCCCCTCGAACTAGTCCTTCAAAATTTCCGAGGTCACGATCGAAATAGGCATCGCGCAAAGAGCTAAGGCGAACCTCCATCGTTGTAGCTTTTTGCTTTGTTCCCGAATTTCCATCTAACCACTTGGTATCGATGAATCTTGCCATCGGTGACTCGTTCATTTTTTGCTGCAACAAATCGACGACGATATTTTCATCAACCGAGGTGGGCAATTCCAAGTATCGACGCCCCTGTTCTTCACTGCTAAAGGTAAGCGCATCAAAATTCACCGTCGTATTTGAAGGTAAATCATTGATCACGGCACCTATGATCATGCTTGTTGTGCCGGCTTGCACTGTCTGTCCCAAGACTTGATCCGTACCAAAAAGCCTCACAGCGGCTTTTCGAGTCAAAGCTATCTTTCCGGGCTGACTAAGTGTCGCTTCGATACTGCCAGACTGGGCCGTCAGCATGAAAACTTGAGAAAAATTGGCACTCACATTCGCTACATTTAGTTGCAGCACGGATCTAGACTTCGCGGCAACACTTGTCGGCACATTCTGAAAGTAAGCGAGTCGATATGGAATCCCACTTCTCTCCAACGCGTCAGCGATCTTGATGGGTGAAAAATCGACCCAGATTGGACGGTCAAACGCGTTGACTCGATGTTTCACCAGAAAGATTCGTTCCGCATTAGGAATATGGGCATCATATCCGTATGAATACTGCGCATAACCAAACAAAAGAAAACACAAGGCAAAGCTGAGGCTTAGACTAAATAAAAGCAAACTCGAGTTGACGATATCTTTTCTAAACAGTCGCCACCCAATTTTTAAGCCTCGCTGACTAATCATAAGAATTGTTTCCCTTTGTTGGTTAAGCGCGCATACATCAAAGATATTGAGCAAATAGCATGCCACCATCGTACCATCTTGTTTTTCCTTGTTCCTGTGTTTGCCTACCGCACGCAAAATCAAAATATGTCCGTAAACGAACACTTTTCCTGTTCACTTACGGACGAAATACTGCGTACGCAATTCTACCCAAGACAAAGCAGTGCTAAGAGCTAATTACATCGATGAATTAATTGCGAGCACAAGGTCCTAAAGTTAGAATGGCATACCACCTTGTTTCAATACTTGAGTTCTAGAAAACCAATCAGATGACGCCTTCCGCCAAAATCCTCATCATAGACGACGATCCCGATGTCGCCATCGCTGCGCAAATGCTATTGCGCCGCCGCTTCGGCGAGATTACTGTTATCCATCAACCACAAAAAGTCGCAGCATCATTGAAGCAACAGCTGCCAGACCTCGTCTTGCTCGACTTCAATTTCACCGCTGGACGTACCGATGGTGCTGAAGGCCTCGCGATGTTAGATGTGTTACGCCAACAGAATCCGCAGCCGACGGTGATTGCGATCACGGCCTATGCCGACGTCCCTTTGGCAGTCGAAGCCTTGAAGCGTGGTGCTAGCGATTTCATTACCAAGCCTTGGGACAATGAACGTCTCTTGAGCACTGTGGAAGCAGCACTAGCACGCCGCACACAATTTGTCGGTCAACAATCAGATGCACTGTCGATGTTGATGGGGCATTCAAAAGCCATGACCGAGTTACGGGCAATGATTAGCCACGTCGCACCGACCGAAGCGAATGTCATGATCTTGGGCGAAAACGGTGTTGGCAAAGAACTCGTGGCACGTGCGATCCACGCATGCTCGCTACGAAAATCCGAGAGCTTCTTGGCGGTTGATATGGGAACCGTGCCTGAAACCACATTTGAAAGTGAAATGTTTGGACATCGCAAAGGGGCTTTCACTGATGCCCGCAGCGATCGTTTAGGGCGCTTTCAAGCGGCGAAAGGTGGTGTGCTATTTTTAGATGAGATCGGTAACTTAGCAATGGGTGGGCAAGCCAAACTACTCACCGCGTTGGAACGTCGAGAAGTGACGCCAGTTGGCGCAGACAAAGCAGAGAAGATCGATGTGCGGATAGTAAGCGCGACCAATTTAAGCGAACTTAGTCTCTTCAATCCAAGCAATTTCCGCACAGACTTGCTGTTTCGTTTGAACACCATTGTTTTGCGGGTTCCTGCCCTACGTGAACATGCTGAAGATATCCCAGAATTACTTGAGCATTATCTGCGTCACTATGAACTACAGTATCAAAGACCAGTCAAAACAGTGGACACTGCGGCACTTGAGCAACTCATACGATTCGACTGGCCGGGCAATATCCGTTCACTCAAACATGCCTGTGAAAGAGCAGTAATTTTGGGGCAAGGCACGACTTATCAATTCTCAGACTTTGGCCTCGTTGCAGCGACGCTCGGCACGCCCGCCACCGCAAACGTCAAGTACGAGCCACCCGCTGCGGTAGCGACACCTGCATCCGCCAATGCATCAACAGAACAATCATCGACACACACCAGTGCAGATCAGTTCAAACTCAGTGACTTGGAAAAAGACACCATACAAAGCGCGATTGCCGAAGCAAGCGGCAATATTAGCCAAGCCGCCAAATTACTAGGCTTAAGTCGTGCAGCTCTCTACCGTAAGTTAGAAAAATATGGACTCTGAATCCCAAGTCGACAACAAAAATACCGCGAGCCTGTTTTACTTTGCCCTCGCAATTATCCTCTGCATCGCCGGCAGCAGTTTGATCTCCATCGCTTGGGTCGGCAACTATCTTGAAGCCAAACGTATTTCGGTCGCTGGAGCTTTAATCTTAGTCACTGGACTAACGATTTTTTTCTATAGCTTACAAAAATTAATCAGCAGAAAAGTCATCATCGTTCCGGAGACACTACCGACGAACTCCGCCTCCATCTCACAGTTGCAAACCCAGTTAATCGAGTTAGAAAGTCGCTTAGAGCACGTTCCAATCGCCTTGTTCACGATCAATCCAGCCAGCAAAGAAGTGACGGCGACAAACGGCAATGCCCGCCGCTTGATCGCACCTGGTCGTAGCAGCAACCTCGAACAACTATATTCACAATTGCAAGCGCAAGTAGCAGGCAGACGTAGTATGATTTTATTCGAGACCGAACGGGGATTAGAACGAGCCTTAGTTGCTGCCAATGATATCAGCCTTCATGGTGTACAACAAACCATGGTTGCCCTGATGCCGGTGGAGAGCGAGTTGCAGTTAGAAGCACAAAACGCTTGGCTAAAATTAATTCATGTCCTCACCCATGAAATCATGAACTCCTTAACTCCAGTCAGTTCATTATCGCGTACGGCGCAGGAACTCCTTGCTGACAGCAAAGCGAATCTCAATGAAATGGATTTTGCAGATCTCAATACGGCGCTCGACGCCATACATCGACGCGCTCGCGGTCTAGTCGAATTTGTGAGTAGCTATCGTAGCCTATCAAACATCCCAGCAGCCAAACCCGAAACTGTCAGCATCAACGATTTATTAGGTCGCCTCTACGCGCTCAGCATTGCGTCTTGGAGTGCCCGTGGCGGCAAGATCAACGTAAGCTGTGAGCCATCAAGCTTATGCGCGGTTTTCGATCCCAACCAATTGGAACAGGCCTTAATCAATCTGATCAAGAATGCTGAAGAAGCAACCGCACAAGTCCCACAAGCTGAACTCTCTATTCATGCCAAATTAAGTCGTGGCAATCGCTTACGTATAGAAATCAGTGACAACGGCCCCGGCGTTCCTGAAGAATTGATACCGCAGATATTCACACCTTTCTTCTCTACCAAAGAGCGAGGTAGTGGCATCGGCCTCGCCTTGGTGCGGCAGCTGATTCAGGGCAATGGTGGTAGCGTTCGCTATGCACAACGGGTTCAAGGCGGCGCTCAATTCATCATTACTTTATAGAGCACATTCCTTATGCTGGAATGCGCACCTGCGATTGATACCCAGCCGCCAGCTTCGCGCTTGTCATTTCTCTTGCGAAAAGAAGCTCGATTTTTCGTTGCCAGGGTAGGCTGCATCGATATCTTTGATAATCATGGTCCCTAACTCGATGTATTGACGATAGCGCTCCAACAATTCAGTGCGATCCACGGCACGATCGGTCAGATGTTGGCCCTTACGACTCGTGATCAATGCTAAGTGATGTTTAAAATCATCGTTCCCGCTAAAATCATTCTCAAGAAAATCTTGCAAGCGGTTTTGCCGCTGCGTCCACTCTGCTTCACTTTGCTTTACTTGAGGCAAATAGCTTTGATATAGCTTGGTGAGACGTTCAAGCAAAATATTATTCTCGATGGTGATCAGTTTCCCGCTTGAAGTGAATCCCTCGTAGCGACTATTCTGCGGATTAAACTGTGACTTCTTACCGATCATCGCATAGGCTTGATCGAACTCCTCTTGTTTCACCTCGCCAGCGACATTTAGTCCAGCCAAATACTTCAGCTTCTCCTCGATCTGATTATCTTGATTTTGAATGATGTAGAGCTGATTAATATCCGCGCGCAAATCCCGTTTGAGCCCTAAAAGAAACGATCTGACCTGCTGCTGTTCATGTCGATGCTCACCTATGCTATGAAACCAAATACTGAGGCTCACAGCAAAGACGATGATCGCTATTTCTAGTCCAATTTCTTTAAGTTTGTGCCATTTGTCGTGCTCTTTGTCAGCCACGATATCGATCACATTTTTAGTGTGATCTGCAATTTCTTGAAACGCCATAATTCCACTTCTTTCTTACGATCGGCTACGTGCATGGCAAGGCTGATCTCACCTTTCCTTGCCATGCGGGCAAAAATGTAAACTAGTCACGAAGCACTTTTACAGGTGCGATTCGTACTGCACTTATCGTATGTCTTAGCGTCGATAGCAGCGCTACAACGATCCCGACTCCGAGCGCACCGACCAGCGTCCAAATACCTATGGGTGCTCGATCTTGGAACTGCGACATATACACCTCAATTTGGTAAAAGGCTAAGGGCAGAGAGAAGAGCGCGCCAACAGCGATGAGAATAAAGAACTCCCTTGCAACCAAGCTAGCAATATCACGGCCATTTGCGCCATACAATTTGCGCAGAACAATTTCTCTAGTTCGACGTTGCACACTGTACGCGGCTAAAACATAGATTCCGAAAGCCGCAATTGCAATCGTGATCACACTAGCTGCACTCAAGAGCTGCGCAATGCGCAAATCTGCTCTATTTTGCTTTGCAAACTCAGCTTCCATTGTCTCCATTCTCAACATTGCATTTGGAAAGTAGCGGCTCCAAAGTGCCTCGATCGCGGTCTGCAATTGTTGCTTGTCTCCCTCAGTCCGAATGGTAAATACCCCACCCCAATCATCTAACTTATAAAACGAAGCTTGGGATGGTTGGCGTGGATCTTCAGAGCGAATATCTGCAACTACACCCACAACTTGTTTACTTTCAGCCCCCTCTTTGAGGAACTGTCCGATCGCTTCCTCATTTGATCGATACCCAAGCTTTCGAACGGCACTCTCATTTAAGACAATATTATTGTTACCTTTGATTTGGTCCGTCTTGATATCGAACACTCGACCAGCTTTGGCACGAATATCATACGATGCAAAGAAACCTGGGTTGACCGATAGCCATCGCAAATTAATCGGTGCCATCCCTTCTCGCGCGATCGAAGTTCCATTTGTCAAATTTCGCATCAAACTATTTGTTACGGAAATTTGAGTCACATTAGGGATTCTAGCGACAGCGTCACGGAAGGCTCGGCCATTGACCGATTCCAACCCTTCTGGCGCTGCCACGACAATTAAAGGTTTGGGGTCGAAACCAGGATTTAGGTGCGTAACGTAGAGCGTCTGCCAAGTGACAGCGATCGCGATCGCTGAAAGACCAATCGCTGTTCCAAATTGAATCACAGTCAGGATTCGACGGAGGCGCAGCCCGCTAGTCGTTTCCGTATTGCCTCGACCAGATAATGCAACTGAAGGTAGAACCCGCATTGCCGACCATGCTGGATACGCGCCCGAAGCGAGTCCAAGGAGAATGCTACTGAACAGGCACAACAACACACTAGCCCAGTTAAAGATAGCATTGAGTTTTAAATCAACCATATCGGAGAAGATTGGCAAGAACAACCAAGCCACAACAAGGCCGGCAACAGAAGCAAGTAAACACACTAAAATCGATTCACTAAAAAATTGCTGAAGAAGACGTGTCGAACTAGCACCGAGCACCTTCCTCATTGCGATCTCTCGCTGACGGCGAATCGTTCTTACAAGCGCCAAGTTGAGATAGTTCGTCATTGCCAACATCAATATTACGATCGCGATCGCAGCCAACCCAGCTAACATTGCTTTATTTTGCAATGCAGTGTCTGAGATATCCCCATCTAAATTTCTGTCGCGCAGCTTCTCCAATCTGAATTCAATGATATGCGGGACATTTTTGTGTTGAGGTACCAGAGGCCGAAAAATCTGATCATAAAAAGGGGACGTTTCAAACTTATCGTCAATCGCTTTCACAACCTGTTGCGGTTCTACTTTCCCTGTAAATTTGATGAACACCGCGCCGCTAACCGATCCCCAATTGTCAAAAGTATTTTGACGAAACATTCCTGTCCAAGATTTATTCTGTAGACCAGCCAAAGCTGCATAAGGCACACTGGTGGTTGCAGGAGGCGTTGCCAATAATGCCGTGACAGTGAAGGTTTCCCCCTTAATTAGAAGCGTCTTGCCGACCACGTCGGTATTTCCGAATAACTTAATCGCTGTTTCCTCGGTCAAGGCAAGCGCATCAGGGCGCTTGATGGCCGCATCCAAATCACCTTCAAGTGCTTTGATGCCGAAAATTTTGCGAAAGTCAGGGTCAACCAAACTCAGCTCTATGGACTGCACACGTTCACCATAGCGCACATCGACGGTACGCGGTGAATACACCGAAGCAATCAAGGGCAATCCACTTTCGACCATCGCCTTTCTCGCTTGGAAGCTCGTCCCTGAGCTCCACTTATAGAAGCCTTCTACGTGCCACTTTTCTTTTGCGTAGTAGATTTGATCGACCTCGGGCACCTCGTTATCAAAACTCAATTGGTGACGGACTAAGCCCAGAAGCAGAAAACAAACTGCAAAGCCAACTGAGAGTCCTAGAACGACAATCGCTGAGTAGCTCAACTCCTTCGTTAAGAGGCGCCAACCAATTTTAAAATCTCGGAGACTTATCATCTTCAATTTCTTCTTAAGCCGCACGCAGCGCGTCAACCACGATACGGCCATCGAGCAAATGCAATGTTCGTGATGCTTGCGCTGCATGCGAAGGCGAGTGCGTGACCATCACAACGGTAGTGCCCTCTGCATTAATTTGACGAAGAAGACGCATCACTTCATCGCCATGAGCGGTATCGAGGTTACCCGTAGGTTCGTCGGCTAGCAGTATCGCTGGGTTAGCAACTAAGGCGCGGGCGATGGCCACCCTTTGCTGCTGACCACCTGAGAGTTGTGAGGGACGATGCTTAGCACGGTGGCTTAAACCTAGTTTATCGAGCATGGCCGTGACCCGTTCCTTACGTTCTTTGGCTGGAGTTTCTGTGTACTCCAAAGCCAGTTCAATATTTTCGAATACGGATAATTCTTCGATCAGATTAAAACTCTGGAAAATGAAACCGATGCGGCCGCGACGTAGTTGGTTAAGTTGTGCTTCACTATACTTGGCGACATTTTTTCCATCGAACCAGTATTCGCCTTGATTCGGTACGTCGAGCAAACCGATGAGGCCCAACAAAGTCGACTTACCGCAGCCAGATGGCCCGGTAATCGCGACATACTCGCCGGATTCAATTTCAAGATTAATTTGGTCTAAGGCGGTTGTTTGTACTTCACCCGTGATATGTGTTTTGCTGACGCCAATAAGTTTAATCATGCTATTTCCTTACAAAGATGATCGGCTACAAGATCTAAGCGAGTAACCGAAATATGAATTGAAGCGTTTCTTATTTTTTGCTTAGTTGCAATCGTTGACTATTCTGATAGCTGGAATAACTCGATACAATGACCTTCTCCCCTTGCTTCAGGCCATTCAGCACTTGCACCTGGCGATTACTACGAAGACCTAATTTGATGGCGCGGCGCTCGGCTGTTTTCTCGTCTTTACTTAGGACAAACACGGCGCTACCTCCGGTGTCGTTGATATAGCCCCCCATCGGTAGTATCAAGCCCGGGCTAGGATCACCAAGCGTAATCGTGATATCAAAACTTTGGCCTGGATTAATTTTGTCTGGATGCTGCTCGATAAATTTGAGTTCGGCAGTAAAGCGACCATCTTTAATTTGCGGAAACACATTCATCACCTCTACTGGGAAAATTTTATCGCCGAGACGAGCACTACCACGGTCTCCAACTGCGATGCGACTCAGGTAAAACTCATCGATAGGCGCCAGCAATTTGAACGCCTTAGGATCATCAATGCGCCCCAAGCGTTTGCCTGTTGCGACCGATTCGCCCACCTGCAATTGAAAATCAATGAGCTTGCCTTCTATCGGTGCCCGCACAGATAAGGCATCAAGATTCGATGTCACCAACTTCAGCCCAGCTTGCAAGCCATTAATGCCTGTTTCCATCTGTTCCAATGCCACTCGACGGACTTTCTCTTCATTGGCCTGCGCTTGTTTCTCTTCGTTCACCGCAAACTGTTGTCGATCAAGTGCATCTTGCGATTCTTCAAGAGCGACCTGCGAAATGAATCCTTGCTCAGCT